>JAESSZ010000080.1 GCA_016763875.1 Nannocystaceae bacterium | reverse complement strand
TGCTGCGCTGCGCTGCCAGTTGACGGGAGAGCGCCCGCCACCGCCGAAGGTCGTGCTGAAGGTGCTTGTCGCTGGTCGCGTCACGTTCGGCCCGCAGCGTCGCGCCGTCCGCCATGCGTTCGGCCAAAAACGCACCCAGCGCACTGCCGCCTAGCGTGGCCGCCAGCGTCAGCACGGTCCAAAACAACACGCCGAGCAGCACAAAGCCCTGACCCAGGGGGCCTGCGGGTAGCAGCACCGCCAGTGCAAGTCCCACCACCGCACCGAACTGGCGCCCCGCGGTGACAAGCGAACCCGCGCGCGTCTCGGTCCGGGCTACCGCGCTGGACTGCGCCCGACCAAACATCCGTACCTGCAAGCGCTCGCTATCGTGGCGTCGCGTGGGCTCCAGCCCGTTTTCGATCGCAACCGCGGCTCGGAAGTCACCGCGCCGCACGCTGAGTTGTACGCCGTGGCCGCGACCTGCGGGTGAGTCGACCTCCACGCGATAGCCATCGCGTTCGGGGAAATGGGTCTCCCAGGTTTCGCGGGCCCAATCGACCATCGTGCGCACCTCGTCGCGCACCTGAGCGGGCTTGCAACCCACCCGAGGCACGGACCATCCAAACGGAGACGAGGCCTTTCGATCCAAATGCACAGCGACAGATCAATTGTACGGCGCTGCGCTGTGCCGTCCACAAAATGTAGGGACGCGATTAGCTCGTCCACGTATAGCTGACGTAGGCCTTCATCATACCTTTGGCCTCGCCGCACATCATGACCAGGCGGTAGCGGTCTGTGCCGCCCTTGAACGTGATTCGACCGTCTTTCTCTTCACGCTCAAGACCTGTGACCTTCGTACCGATTTTCTCCTCCAGAGTTTTGGCGCATGACGCGGCATCCACTCCTTCCTTGAGGTCGAACAAGAACTGACTGGAGAACAGGCCGGCGTCGTCGAGTTGAGAGCGCGTGAAGTCCACCTTGACCGCGTCCGCGAAGATCGTCTTTCGAAACCATGTCGGGTCCATGTAACGACCGGATCTGTCGTCGTTTGGCGTCTCTGGGTCAGGAGTCGCCTCGGCACTCCCGTCGGAGGGACTGTCGGAGGGACCGTCGGGGTTCGGCTGCGCGGGGGCCTTGGGCGCCGGATCGCCCTTCACCGTGCGCGCGTCGGCCTTTTCGTACTTGGCCGCCGGAGGCTGCTTGGCAGGTTTTTTCTCCTGGCCGCTATTGCCCGTGCTCGCCGCCATCGCCACGCAACCTACCAACACCAAGAACCGTCGCATCAAGCCCAAGGTACTACACCCCCTCGGGACTCAACACTTGCTCGCCACTAGCCGCCCGTGTGTCTCACGCAACGGGCCGCCAGGGCCTCGACCGGATCAATGTCCGATGTGACCCAGGGATCTGTAGGAATGGGGCGCATCCCTGGCCCCTCTTGCCCGACCGCCCCTTGCGCCGCCCAAAACGGTCCCGGGCCACGAAACGAATCGGTGATCGACAGCACCTCTTGCAGGGTGGGCAGCCCCCAGTCCGCGAGAGTCTCGCCTTGCCACTGAACCGAGATGGCCTCACAAAATGCCTCGGCCTCCTGACGATCGACCGCTTCGGCGATGCCACCGAAGAGCTGGAGTTCGGCGGAGGCCTCGTGCACCAACGGCACGGTGGGCGGATCGGCCGGGACGCGCAGCTGCTCGCCTGTGGGGTCGACGTCGCCCGCACAGCGAAATCCGAGCTTGGCTTCCGGGGCGACTTTTTCGCGGCGATAACCCGTGCGCCCACCCTTGGTCACATGCCCACCTGGAGTTTGCGCCCGCGTGCGGAGCAGTGGGCCGTCCTCGCGACGGAAGTCCTTTGCGAACTGCGCCAAAGGAGAGTCGGGCTCGAACCGCGTCGAGGTCCACTCTTTGGCGTTGGTGCCCATCCCGCGCACACCGAAGTAGCTCAGGTCGCCGGCCATCCCGCCAACGGGGACCAACTCACCGTGGAACTCGTCCTTGAGCTGCCTTCCCCAGGGAAACGGACGCGCGTCGGGCCCGCGGGCGGCGTACTCCCACTCCACCTCGGTGGGAAGACGCCCCTCGGCCGCCTCGCAAAACGCCTGCGCCTGCGCCTGTGTGACGCAGGTTTGCGGCAGCCTCACCCCCATCTCGGGGCCAACCCGTGACGTGGGGTCTTCGCCATTGGGGCAGGTTGCCTCGGTGCATTTTCCGGCCGCGACACACTTGGCGTAGTGCTCGCGCGAGACCTCGTGCAGATCGATCCAGAAGCTGCCCGTCTCCATGTAGCGCGGCGGCTGGGACGCCCATTGCACGTGTGGCTTAGCGCGCGCGGGCCCGGTGTCGTAGCGATCGGGCGGGTGACCCATGATGAAACGCCCACCGGGAATCTCGACCTGCTGCACGTGGTCCGCAGCGCGGAGACGCAACCGCTCGCAGGTTCCGTCAGCACGACGCCCCGTGCCGCGACCGCAATTGGCGATCGCCTCGTCGGTGACACCGGTCTTGTCCTGGATGGGCGGTGGCGGTGGTGCCTCGACTTTCTGAGGCACGCCCTGCGGCTGGTCCATCGCGGCGTACTTGGGCGCGGGCGCTTCGCGGCACCCGCTCGACGTTATCGCCAAGACGGCAACGACAGTCGCGCTCAAGCCAAGGCAGGATGCTCGTTCGTCGGCGGTGTTCCCAATCACGACCCGGCCATGAGTACCACCATGGCATCGACGGTGTGCCGCCCGGCGCCAACTCGGTTGGCATGCTGCGGCGCGACGCTATGGCGGCGCCGCAGCGACGACTACGGCGACTACCCCACAGACCACCGCAACGACTAAACGAGGTGGGTCCGCAAGAACGCCAGCGTCCGGTCCCACGCGAGTTTAGCCGGGTCGGCAAGATATGCCTCGGGGCGCGAGTCGTTGAAGAACGCATGACCCGCGTCGTAGAAGTGCGCCTCGACCTCGCCACCTGCGGACTTGATGGCCTCAACCAGGGCGCGCGCGTCGTCCTCTTTGACGAACTCGTCGGACTTGCCGAAGTGGCACAGCACTGGGCCTGCGAGCTTCGTGAAGTCCGGCGTGACGCTGGGGTGGATGCCGTAGAAGTCGACCGCCGCGGCCACCTCGGGGTGCGCAGTCGCGGCGTAGAGCGCCAACTGCCCGCCCATACAAAATCCGAGCGCGGCGACCTTCTTGGGAGCGACCGCATCCATCGCGAGCAGGTGCGATGCCGCGGCGTGGAGATCTCGGCCGGCAGCGTCAATGTCCAACGCCATCATGCGACGCCCCGCATCGTCGGGACCCGCCGCGCTTTCACCAGCGTACAGATCTGGGGCCAGGGCGACAAAACCGGCGACGGCAAGACGGTCGGCGACCTGTTTAATGTGATCGACCAGCCCCCACATTCCTGGATCACCAGCACGCCAGGCCCCTTGCCGCTGTCGGGCGTCGCGAGATACCCGGACGTGCTGCGGCCGTTGCTTTCGAACTCAATCATCGTTCCCGACGCCACGCGCGGCACTGTACCCAAGGGGACCGATGCACGCGCCCGGCTATTGACTGCTGTCACGGGTGGGGCTGGGAGGGGCGAGTCCGCGCGATTTACACGCGATCTCACACGTCCGGTTCGCTCGTGAAAAGTGACACACCTGTAACCAATCCGGTGTCTGAGCAGTATTGCTTGTGCGGGCCCAAAGAACGGATCGATCCACAGCGCAGCGAACCGAGTACCGCTAAGAGACCGACTGGCACAGTCGCGAGGATCAAACAGACTAAAGCAATGAGTTTCCGACCCCGGACCGAGAAGCGGGGCCAACAAAGAGGTATCAAATGAGTCTTCGAGCCAATATCGATCATCTTGCAGCAGCACAGGGCATCGTCGCCGTGTCTGTCGTCAACTCCGACCAACCTCGCAGCATGCGCGGTGACGACCGCTGGGGACCCATCCTGGACGCTTCGGCGGGGCTTTTGGCCACAACTGGCGAGCAATCGATCCGCCTGGTGGTCGGCAAGCACACCATCGTGGTGCAAGCCGAGGGCGAGGAGACCGTCGCCGTCGTCCTCCCAACGGGGCACGCCATCGCAAAATCGTTGCGTCGGATGATTCGACGGATGTCGCGAAAGGTCCGTCCACCGTTGTCACGGCCGGAACCTCAGATTGGGGCTCACGTCGCGCCCACGACCCCCGCAGCGCCTGCAAGTCCGCTGTCGCCGTCTGCAAGCCAGTCCTCGACCTCCATGGAAGTCGCCGCTGCGAGCAGCGAGGCGCAGCCAACCTGGGGCTGAGAGACCTGTGATCAGGGGCACAGTTCGGCGACCGGCCCCGGTTTCAGTGAGTCGCTCGGCAGACCCTGCGAAACGCGCAGGGTGATCGTCGGGCCCCGAGCGACTCGCGCACCGTCTTAATGGTGCTTAAAAGCTACAGGCCACGGCTACTGGCCATGGGTGAACGCGTAGAACCCTGGACGTTCAACGGCGGGCAGTGCCTCCGAACGTAACAGCAATGTCCGCACAGCCCATACATTCGAAAAGACCCGATACTTCAGTGCGGTCTGGTCGAGGTACTCCACGCCCGCCGAGCCACCGGTACCCGTCCGTCGTCCGATGACACGCTCCACCATCCGCGCGTGCCGTTGCCGGAAGATGAGGAACGACTGCTCAAGCAGGATGATCCCGTCGACCAGTTCACGCGGCCATGCCAACAGCGGCAGCTCGCGATAGCTCTCGATGTAGACCAACGCCGCGCGAACACGGGAGACCCGACGCCGGTCCGCCTCGTCAACGTCGGCCCCCATCAGGAACAGTCGCGCCTTGTCGATCTCGCCCGCGTAACGAACCTCGAGTCGCTCGATGTCCTTGTCGCTCATTGCGTGCGCCTTGGCCATCTCGAGTTGGTGATCGCTCTGACGCCGATGCGCTGCAACAAACTCCTCGAGAAACTTCGCGACGACTTCGGCATCGCCCGCGTCGTCGGGGACCGAACCTTGAATCGGCGTGCGATACAGCCACGCCTGGAGCGCGTCGCGGACACAGGGGGTGTCTTGCTGTCGCCGTTGCACCCGAAGCAGCGCGGGGGACGAGCTCCCGTCCGCATTCTTGAGCGCGTCGATATACGAGCCCTCGTGACCCAAGTGCACGCGGTGGTCGGGGTCCAGGCCGAGCAAGATCTCAATCTCCCGCAGCTGCGCGGACTGGAACCCACTGGCGGGAAACAGCTTGTCCCGAAAGCCCAGGTAGTCGCGGGTCGTGACCGTTTCCATCAGCTCGAAGTGCTGCGAGACGCTGCGAAGCAGGGTCGCGACGCGTCCAATGCCCCGCACCGCGGCCGCCAGCGACGTCTCGGGGACGGGCACCTGGGCAAAGCAATCGCGCACCGCGACCAACTCGCGCAGGATGAGCTTGAACCACAGCTCGTCGATCTGATGCACCGTAATGAACAGCACTTCGTCGTTGGTGAGCTCGCGGTCCGTCTCCTCGAGACCGCACTGCAAGCTGAGCAACTCTTCGACCTTGATGTAGTTCCAATAGGTCGTCGGCGATCCGGCCATCGGGCGCGACGCTGCCACCGAGGGCCCACCCGCGCAAGCGAGGAATCTGCCGGGCCGCTGTGGGTCAGGCCAGGCCGCTGTCCGGTCAGGCCAGGCCAGGCCGCTGTGGGGTCAGGGAGGTGGTGACAACCACTGCAGTTGCACGTCGCCGGAGACCCCCGCGCGGTCCAACTCGGAGATGCTCAACACGTGGATCCTGGGCTTGACGGCCGCCACCAACTCAACAACGGCGCGGCGTGCCCGCGGCGTCGTGACCAAAACAACCGGGCCAGAGTCGGACCTCTCGTCGCCGATCCGCTGCAACCATCCGGCGCGCTCCTCGGCATCCATCGCCAACACCATGCCGTCGTCGCGACCGACGATCGCCGCGAGCAGCTCGGATTCGGCGTCCGCGTCGAGTCTCAGCCACGTGGGCGAACCAAGCCGCATCAGGCCGTCGAACAGAGGCGGTAACCAGTGGGCCGCAAGCAGCTCACGCACCCGCTCGGGCAACTCGGTGCGAGCATCGAGCGCACGCAAGGCGCGGCTTTCGGCGATCGTTGCCATGATCGCCCCGAGCGGCGGACGAGGGATCCGTTCGCGCAAGAACCCACGCACGACCTCGAGCAAGTCGGCCGGTTCCAGCGCTTCCATCGCCTTGTTCACAACGACGGGGTGAGAGCTCCGAAGAGCGTCGATCTCACCGCCGAGGTCCTGCAAGTCGACCAGCGCGGTCGCGTGGTCCATCACGGCGCGGAAGACCGCAACCGCCAGGACATCGTCCGAGGGCGAGGGATCGATATCGACGCGGGCGAGCAGCCGGTCGCCGAGCCGAAGTTCGAGTTTTCCGCTGGGCTGGCTGTGGTCGATCTGCAGGTCGAGGCTCGGGATCTCCATGCCCAGCGCGTCGCAGCAACGATCCCAGACCGCGGCCAACGTGCGTTCTTGTGCGCGCGCATCGTCGACATCACTCGGCGATAGCGCGACGAGGATGTTCTGGGCGCGCTCGGCCTCGTCGACCGACTGACGCCGCGTTGCGACGCGTGAAGCCAGAACGAACGCAGCGGTGACCAGAGCAGTGGCGGTGGAGAGAAAAGCGAGCGTGGGCATTTCGGGGACAAAAGCGAGAACAACGAGGAACACAGCGGGCACGACGAGCATCGCCGGCTCGAGCCAAGTGGCGAAGCCTGCGGGCTCGCCTTCACGATCGACACGCGCGACCAACACACCAGCGGCGAGACTCACGAGCAACGCGGGGATCTGAGCGAGCAGTCCGTCACCGATGGCGAGACGCCCGTACACCTCCAGGCTGCCCGCGACGTCGTAGTCCATGCGCAGCACGCCGATGGCGACGCCCCCCATGAGATTGATTGCGGTGATCGCCAGTCCGGCGATGGCATCGCC
>JAESSZ010000796.1 GCA_016763875.1 Nannocystaceae bacterium | reverse complement strand
TGCGCGGATCATCGCCTTCTCGATATTCTCGCAGTCCATAGAACTCGCCCGCACGCGCCCGACGCTTCTCGCCGTCGTCCTCCCCGGTCGAAGGCGTTTGCAACTGCAGTTGCTCGGCGGGGCGCAGGTGCGGGTACACCAGCACCTCGCTGGCCGTGGGCAGCGCGCGTCGTTTGATGAACAGGCCGAAGGGAAACCGGGTCACGACGACTGCGTCCGGTAACTTGGCTGGGCCGCGCTGCGGCATCACGACCCGGCTCGAGAGCCGAAGCGATCCTCCACCGGGCACGCGCACCGCGAACGCTGGCCCACACTGCCCGGGATTGTCCTCGGTGGGGTCCTCGCGATCCTCGACGCCCACCGCCAGCGCATCGCGGGACTCGGTCCCCGTGATCTCGACAACCATCGGGGTCGGCGTGCGCGCGTAGATCGGGCCGTTCACGAAGCGGCGAGCGTGGACCCGCCGCACGGTTGCCTCGCTCAGCACGCCGCTGCCAATAATCAGTGCCAGCATCGAGCCGAACACTGCGTGGAGGAGGTTGGACCCGGAGTTGATCGCGGCAAACCCGACCAGAAGCGTGAGCCCGATGAACAACCACCCCGACTTCGTGATTTGCAGGCTGCGTCCGCGCGCGCTGAGCCAGCGGCGGCGGCGTTTCTTGCTCGCCTTGATCTGCGTGCCGCGCGAGGAATTCACGGACGAATTCACGGACGAATTCACGGACGATGTCTCGGGGGATATCACGTGGCTATCTGGGGACAGCGACGGTTGCGACGAGCTCGCCAATGGTGTCGGCCGCCGCGGCGTGGAGCTCTGCGTCTGTCGTGCCGTTGACGACGATTCGGTGGGACAGTGCCGCGTCCGCCAGACCTTGCAGGTCGTCGATGGACACCTGGGCGCGACCGTCCAGCCACGCCCGCGCCCGTGCGGCCCGCATCCACGACAGTGCGCCCCGCGTACTCACCCCGAGCCGGATAGCCGGGTGACTTCGGGTCGCGGCAACGACCCGCTGGGCGTAGCTGGCAAGATCTGCGTGGACGAAGATCGTCGCTGCCTCCGCCTGCGCCCGACGCACGTCGTCGCACGTTGCGACCACCCCCACCTGCAGTCCCGCGCTGCCGTGGGGCTCGGCGAGTAGTGCCGCCTCGATGTCCCCGCTGACGTAACCCAGCGAAAGCCGCATCGTAAACCGGTCCCGCTGCGACTCAGGCAGGGGGTACGTCCCGTGGTGCTCCAGCGGGTTTTGCGTCGCAAGCACCATGAAGGGATCGGGCAGCGGGTGCGTGGTGCCATCGACCGAGACGGTCCCTTCTCCCATGCCCTCGAGCAACGCGCTTTGCGTGCGGGGTGGGGCGCGGTTGATCTCATCGGCGAGAACGAAGTTGGCAAACACCGGCCCCGGGCGAAACTCGAAGCGCTCGTCGCTTGCCCGCCAGACGTTGAACCCGACAACATCGGCCGGTAGCAGGTCGCTCGTGAACTGAATCCGCGACAACTTGCCGCCTATGGTGGCCGCCAAGCATCGGGCGAGTGTCGTCTTGCCGACACCGGGCAGGTCTTCGATGAGCAGATGTCCGCCCGCCACCAGAGCGACGATGGCGTTTTCGATGACGTCGTCCTTGCCGCGAATCACCTTGGCGATGGCGGGCGCGATGCGGCGCAGTGACGGTGTGTCGTCGATCTGTTGTGCCCCCGACGTCGCTGTCCCCCGACTCATGAAACACAGCATAGCGCGGCGGCGACGGCTCGCTCTAGTCACGGACGCCGCTGGCGCTCACACGGCGGATTCAACGCTTGCGGACGAGCATCACGCCATCACGCACAGGTAGCAGAACATGCTCGACGCGCTCATCCTCGGTCACCCGACGATTGAAGGCGACGATGCCGTGGTCGCTTGCGCTCTTTGGATCCAACACGCGTCCGCCCCACAGGGTGTTATCGGCGATCAGCAGTCCACCGGGGCGCAACATCGGCACTACACCCTCGTAGTAGGTCGAGTAGCTTTCCTTGTCGGCGTCGAGGAACACGACGTCGAAGGTGGCGCCACCTGCCGCAAGCGTGGCGATGGTGTCGACGGCCGGTCCCATGCGGATCTCGATCTTGCCGCCGTGGGGGCTGTCGTCGAAGAACCGTTGGGCGACGGCCGTTGCGACCGGATCGATGTCGCAGGTGATGAGTGTGCCGTCCTCGGGCAGTCCCGAGGCCATCGCGAGTGCCGAGTATCCACTGTAGGTCCCCACTTCGAGCACCCGATGCGCATTGCACAGTGACACGAGCAACTTGAGCAGCGCGCCTTCGACACGACCGACCTGCATCTGCGGATCGACAAGCGTCGCGGCAGTCTCGGCGCGCAGCCGGCCCAGCAGGTCGGGCTCCGCTGAGGCGTGGTCCTCCACGTATTGGGTTAGCCCATCAGACAACAACGAGAGCATGTTGCTGGGACGTTAGCAGGTCGGCCAGTGCGGCCCGCGGGGTGAGCGCCGCGGTGTCGCCCAAAAGATTCTGAAAATGAGTGGTGACGGATTGAGTCGGTCGCGTCACTAACCTATGGACCTGTCTGTTGCAGGTCGTGTCTTACGTGGCCGTTGTGCATTTCTTCGACGACAATCGTGCGGTGGCCCCCTTCCGCAGTGGCCCGACTCCGTGTCGGGGCGCTCGTCGACGGGTGCACAACGACTACGTATGGCGCGTGACCGACCAGTGTCGGTCTCAAGCTCGGTGGTGCGCGGTGGATGCGTGGCCCAAACTCGGTTCGCCAGACGGGTGTGAGCCGAGTTCGGATCCGGTCGCAGTCACGCCTCCTCGCGCCCATCGAGCGCACGCAACGCTAAATCGGTGATCGCGGGTCGGCTCATGGAAGAGCCAGGTCGCGCTCAGGTAGGAAGGGCCTCAGTCGGCGGCGTGCCCCCAGGCGGGGTGGTCGGCGTCTTCGGATCCAGGCGCAGCGAGCGGACGCGTCGGGCCTCCGGGGCGGGCAGCATGATCGTGAACTCCATGCCCTCGCCGAGATCCTCGATTCCCATGGCGCCGCCGGACAACTCAACGATCGACCCGGCGATCGGCAGCCCGAGTCCGAGGCCTCGGTGCCCTGGAATCCGGTAGAAACCGCGCCGCGCCTGCGCGAGTTGCTCCGCGGTGGCGGGCGCGACCGGAGTTGTGACCGAGAAAAAGACCATGCGTCGATCCTCGCTGACGCCTCGCCGAACCTCGATCTCGAGCGTGGCCTGTTCGATGCCTGCTTCGTCGAGCGCTTCTTTGTCCATGCGCTCGGTGGCGAAACGCAGCACGTTCTCCAACGCCTGCACGGCGCGGTAAGGGTCGACAAATACGGGGGGTAAGCCGGCCGCGACGACGGTTCGGTATTCGACGTCGGATTGCCCGTGGCGCTTGACGTTCTGGATTGCCCGCGTGAGCAGCGTTGCCGGGGGCGTCGGCTCACAGTGGAGGTCGAGACGTCCCGCCTCGATCTTCGCGGTATCCAGGATGTCGTCGATCTCTTGCAGCAGGTGCCGCCCGCTGTCGTGGATGATCTCAAGGTACTCGCGTTGCTCGTCGGCGACTTCTCCGTCGATACCGCTGATGAGGAGCTCTGAGAAACCCAGGATCGAGTTCAGCGGCGAGCGGAGATCGTGACTCATGTTCGCCAAGAACTGACTCTTGAGACGATCGGCCTCTTTCGCTTTTTCGATGGCGATGTACTTCGCTACGTTGGCTTCGGTGATGCGCCCCACAAGCCGATCGACGGAGCGCACGAGTTCGCGAATCTCCAGGCTCGACAGCGAGAGCTCGGACATTGGCGGTGGTGCGCGCCCTTCGGCGACGGCATAGACCTGTTCTGTGGCGCGCGCGACGTCCCGGTTGAGATCTTCTGCGACCAGGGCGAGCGCCAGCACGCAGCAGCCGAGGCAGGACAGGCCGGCAAACCACAGGGCGCTGGTGGGCAGCGCACCTGCGGTCACCAACGGAATGAGCGCGGTGGCTCGGCCGTGCCGCGCGACAAACGTGTCAGCGACGCCGTCGCCGTCCTCGTCGATGAGCCCCTGGCCGACGGGAACGCGTCCCCGCACCGCGCCGTAGGCCTGACCATTGGCGATGAGTGTCAGCGAGGGGTTGTCGGCGAGAAGGGCCGATAGTCGCGCCCCGTCTCCCTCCGCGGCGCTCAGCGCTGCCTCGGTCACCAGCAGGCGCGCCGCTTCGTGGCCGTCATTGAGCGGTGCCGAAGTCAGCCACAGGTAGCCAGCCGCCAGCGGCGCAATGATGGCGCCTGCGCTGGCGATCGAAGCGCTCACGACCAGTCGCACTCGCATGTCGTGGGTGCGGATGAACGGTGCTGGCGCGGACGCGGGCGCCGCCATGGTTTCGGGACGCAGCAGGGCCCTCGCCCAGCCGTAAGCTATCGCAGCGATCGGCCCGAGCAGTGCGACCCAAAGCAGGATCAGCGCGATGGTGACATCCTGAGGCCCGTCGCTGGCGAGCCCGAGCACGACGGCGCTGGCGGCGTAGCCCCCTGCGCCCCAGCCGAGCAGTCGTAGCGCCGAGACCCGCGGCAACTGCAGCAGCGCAACTCGAGCGTGGTCGATCTCCGCGGGGGTGGTGGGCGCCGCTGCGGCTCGCCGCGCTCG
>JAESSZ010000795.1 GCA_016763875.1 Nannocystaceae bacterium | reverse complement strand
TTGTTGAAGTTGTGCGCGACCCCTGCACTGAAACGACCGACGACCTCTAGTCGTTCGGCTTCTGCCACCCGCATGTGAAGCATCCGTTCGTGGGTAACGTCGTACATCGCCCCTTCCCAGACGAGGCCGTCTCGCCGCCCGGCGAGGCGCATGTAGCGAGGGCCGTCCGGGCCTCGAAATCGCACAGGCGATGAGACCCACTCTTCGTCTTCAGACCACTGCGGCAGGCTCTCGTCCTCGATGCCCGCCTTGATCCAGCGTACGAAGGCCTGGGCTGACTCCGGGCCGAGACGTTGAAGTAGTTCGGCCGCGGTGCCATCCCAAGATGCGACGTCGCCCTCAAAGTCCAGCCTCCACATGCCGAGTCCCAGTGTGCGCACTGCCGCACCTAGGGCGACCTCCCACTGATCGGTGCTCACGGACTGTCGCCTTCGAGGCATGCAAGCAGCCAGGCATCGGCCTCCGCAGTGGTGCGCTTCACAACCATCGGAAACGATGGCCTGGCTGCCCACACCATTGCCTGAGTCGCCATTCGCACCACGGGCGAGTCCATCACAATGGACACCGCCGCGAGGTGACGCGTAAGCGTCGCTTCATGTCGCTTCATCCACGCCACTGACTTCCTCACAAACCGGGGAGGATACACGGTGAGTGACCCAGCGTGCAGCCGGAGCACTACGCGTTCACGAAGCTGGATCGCCTCGAGGAGGTGCACTAGGTACTCAGTGAAGCCCCGTTCGGTGAGGGGCCCGACTACACGCACACCGATGAGCGGGAGGTTGGATGCGTCCACCTCGGCATACACAATATCAAGACTCGTCATGCTCCTCTCGCACGCCCGTTCGGTGAAGTCGACATATGATAGCAGGCTTGTGACGGTCCACTGTACATGGCGACCGCAAGCGTGGCGAACACGACCCACCGTGCCTGGGCTCTCGCCCCCGTTTCAGTGCTACGGGAGCTGACCGCCGCGGGTCCGCCAGTTCTCGCCTACGTCGACTCGGTGTAGACCGGGGCAAACCCCCCGCCTGGGGTTCGAAAGTTGGTGGTCTGTCCGCGGTACAGTCGCGCGGCCATCAGTTGGATCGCCCCGCGAAACACAAATCCGCGGACATCCAACTTGAGCGGTACCGCCGCTCCATCGAGTTCGATCGTTCGCTGGCTCGGCGGGACTTCGCGCTGCGCAACGTAGTCGGCCGCCAAGATCGCGTCCCATGTTTTGCGAGTGAGCTTGGCGCCCCGGTAGGTCGCTCTCCCCCAAACCCGGTCGTAGGCTTGAAAAACAACTGCTTGCGACGTGACCACAACTCGTCCGCATTGGCCCGCGTGACCCTGATCGTCCGCGGGATGCCAGCCGCAAGTACCTCGCGGAGTTCGGTCGGCACCCCCAGTTCCGCGAGAAGCTCGGGGTCCGACAAAACCACCAGATTGCGCTTGTCAGCGTGCAGCGCATAACCGTGCGGATTCGGGGTGACAACGGTCGTTCCTCGCACGTAGGCCTCGCGCAGCTGCTCGTGGTCCTCGAGGTAGAAGTCGGTCAGGCGGTTGTACACGAGGTCGACGGGGCCACGCTCGTGGACTAGACCGTCGCCCGTCAGCCGTAGCGCGGTGGGATCGGCGAGGACCGTGTCGATGCCTGCGCGCGCGAGCATCCGCTGCACGAGCCGGAAGTCGGGATACAAATACTGTTTCTCGGGTTCGAGGTCGACAATGGCGATGCGTCGCAACGGCGCGTCACCCCGCTGCGCGCGGTACTCAGCCCTAAACATATCCACAAAAGTCTGCTCGAGCGCCGCAACGTCATGGGGCCCATTCTCGAACGCCTCGACCTCAGAGCAGCAAGCACGCTGCGCCTCGGCCAGTGCAACGTTGAGCATCGCCCCACCCGCATTGGTGTTGATCTCGATCAGCTGGGGACCCGCTGCACCCAAATGAAAGTCGTGGCCGTAGAACACGCCCGTCGGGCCATGGTCGACCCGTGCGATTTCCGGCCGCCCCTTCAGCACATGGGCGCGATAGGCGGGGAGGGCCGCCACATCCTCGATCGCACTCACGACCCGCTGCATCGCCGAGACATGCGCACGCGGGATAAACACCGGGAACGCCGCGAACATGTGTGGTTTGTCGGCGAGAATGGTCTCGAACAACTTGGGCTCGTCGCGGTCGAGGCGCTCGGCCAGGAGGTCGGAGTCTAGACCGATGCAGCGACAGCGCTGATTGAGCGCCTCCATGAGTTCGATGGTCGGATCGGCCACGGGGGTAGCTTAGCGCCTCGATCGTCCGTATGCGTGGTCATGAACCCGACCGCGAAGAGCGTCGTCGACGACGAAACGCC
Source organism: Nannocystaceae bacterium (assembly GCA_016763875.1). Taxonomy (GTDB): domain Bacteria; phylum Myxococcota_A; class Polyangia; order Nannocystales; family Nannocystaceae; genus JAESSZ01. The sequence continues at coordinate 6,181 of JAESSZ010000795.1, read as the reverse complement.
CACAGACCCAATAGCAGCCCCGTCCACCCAACGCGGCTTCCACCGCGGCTTCCCGAGGTCGAGCAGGCGCACCCAGAGTCCTTGAGTGTCTCGTCCTGGGCCAGTTCGTGACAACTGCTGGCGCTCTCGGCCTCGTTGCCCGCCATGTCAAACACACGAACCGTGGCGCAGACGTCGCTGCCCGCATCTTCGGCCAGTCGCCGAACGACGATCTCGAGGTCTTCGTCCCCTGCCTCGACGTAGGCAACGCGGACCGAAGGCTCCTCCCCCTGCGGCCCGACACTCACCTCGTAGAGCAACGGCTCAGCGCTGCCCTCAATCCCGACGGACCAATCACGGGCAGGGGTTGGATTTTCGCCGCACTCCAGGGGCGCGGTGACGAGGTCGTACGCCAGCGAAGAAACGGACGGGACCACAGGCGGGACATTGTCAGCCGCGCCAATCGTGAACGAGACCCACCGCGCCAACGGCCAAGTTGACTCGGCGCACTGCTGCTGGGTCCCACAGTTGCTGACCTGCACCTCAGCCCCCTCCACCGGCGTCGGCTCAATCACCAACCCGTGGGAGTGCGAAGCCCCATCCGCACTGCTGTCAACCAACGCTGCCTCAACCCCGTCAACCCAAACGCTCAGTTGGTGCCCAAACGCGAGCAGCCTTTCGCAGTCCGACTCGGCGACAACGAGGGTATTGGGAGGGACGGTGACGCCATCTGCCGGCCAAAGGAGCGCAGCAACGGCCCCGCAACTGCACGCCTGCGCCACCGATGGTGTGGTCAACGCGAGCACCGTCGCCGCAAGACCGAAACATAGGGCTCGTGTCATCGACATCAAGGAACCGTTTCCCCAACGGCACGCAGCGGTTCCCACGCAGGTCGCACCATCTCCACGCAGGGTCGTGTGGTAGGTCCCGAGCGAAGGGCCGTCATGATGACGCGGCCGACCGCTCCCGGCCTCGCAGTTGCATCGACGCGATCGGCCCACCGTCACCGACATCGAAGTGGGTCCGGATCTTGGTCCCCACCACGGCAAAGCTCGTCTCCACCACCGACGCCCCCATACGCAGCAACGGCCCCGCCTCCGGGCTGAGCACGATGTCGATGCTCTCCACATACCGACGGACAGCCAAGCCCCACGCGACCATGTTGCGGCGGGCGACGGTGTCGTAGCCCGTCAGACTAGCCCAAGAGTGAACAAAGCGGAGCCGTGTCTGCCGGGTCACACCAAAGGCGTCCGCACCGTCGGACCATGCGGCCACGATGAACCGCACACTGGCCACGTCGATGCGGTGGGGCTCGGACAGATGCGTGACAAAGCCCCACGGCGCGGTGAACCACACCGAGATCGGTCGGTCGCCTGCCACCCGAAACGGTGGTTCGACAAGAGGTGGCGGGGCCGGGGCGGGCACGGTGCGCGGAGCATCCCGGTTTTCACGAAACCCGTAAACCCACCACGGGCGGCCGCGGCGCGGAACTGTGTACATTGCCGACACTCGGCACGGAAGCGTCGCTATCCGAACGCGCGGAGGCGCGACAACGCAACTTCGGTTGCACCGCTACAGCCGGTCGATGGTGCAACTCTCAAGACTCCAAGTCTCGCGCCTGTCGGCAGCAGTCATCGCGGTGCGGAGCGCGCCGTAAAAAATAGAGCCCGGTCGCCCCTCCGGTAGCCCGCGCTCGAACGCGAGCGGGTGCCGGACCACAGCAACGGGATCACAACGCGGACGGAGGCTCGAGATGCCGCACGATGCTCGTGTCGAGGCAACTTTGGATCATGCGGATGACGCTGTCGACGTCATCCCGCCCCAAGTCGAGCGCTTGCATCAACCTCGTGCGGGTCGAAACGAACAGGCCTTCGCGGATCCGCGCAAGCCAGCGGGCGGTCGTCGCTCGGTGCACCTGGTACAGCGCCGCGAGGTCGTCGATCGTCAAGCCTTCAGCGAGGTGGTAGCGCAGCACGTTGCGATCGCGCGGCGACAGCTCCGACAATGCGTGGCTAAACGCGGCGCGAAACGCTTCTCGGTACGTACTTCGCATCGCTTCAAGTTCAGGGTCGCCTCCGGGGTCCATCAACGCCTCCAGCTCGTCGGCGGGCGTGTCCTGCCCACGCTCGGCCCGTAGGGCACGAACCGCATCCCGCACCACCACGACTTTGATCCAACTACGCAACTCGCCACGCCCGCGGTAGGAGCGGATGCGGGACGGCTGATCTTGCGAGCCTGCGAGTAGATGAACGGACACCCGCTGCAGGAGTTCGTCGATCGTCGAGCGCGCCGCCCCCATCCGGGCCAACGTAGGCCGCAGCGAGGTCAGGATGGCTTCGATGGCCTCGACTGCGAGCTTGTTTCCTTGCGCCGCGGCGGTGGCGAGCCACAGATCGCCATGGCGTAGCGCCGCGATCCCAGCCAGAGGATCGTCCTGCTCGGCCACCGCGGAACCGATCGCACGTGCGAACTCGTCGGTGGAAGCTTCGATGCTCGTCCACGCGCTGCGGGCGGACCTCAACGCCTCATCAAGAGCGGCTGCCAAACCGTCGAGCGTGTGATCCCGGCCACTTCCGCTCTGAAACGCAGCGACGAGCTTCGTACCACCGGTCAACGCCCAGAACTCTAGCAGCAACTGGATTCGACTAGGCCGCACACTCGCAACACTCGGAACATTCGCCGCCGCTGTGGTGTATCCTCGGCCAGTCGTTGTGCGCTGCCCTGGACCAGAGACGCTGGTCGTCTACCTCGCCGCCCCAGGGCATGCGCATGCTCGCGACACCGTCGAGGAGCATGTCGACCGCTGTCCCTCGTGTCGCAAGCTGATAGCGGTGCTGGTCGCATCTGGGGCAGCCCAAGCCGCGACCAGCCCGCCCGAGCCGTTGGAACCAGTCGAGTTGGGCTCGGTTGGACGCTACGAACTGGCGGGCGTTGTCGGTGTGGGCGCGATGGGCATCGTGTACCGCGCGAGGGATCCCCAGCTTGAGCGTGACGTCGCTCTGAAGATTCTGCGGCCGCGTGCGCCACACCCGAACGCTCCGAGCCTGCTCGAAGAGGCGAAGGCCGTGGCTGCGATCGATCATCCCCACGTCGTCACGGTCTACGATGTCGGGGCGGTCGATGGCACCGTGTACATGGCGATGGAACTCGTCGCTGGGCAGACGCTTCGTGCACACATCACCCGCACGCCTCGGCCGTGGCGCGAGGTCGTCGAGATCATGGCAAAGGCGGGACGAGGGCTGGCCGCAGTGCATCAAGCTGGCCTCGTGCATTGCGATTTCAAGCCCGACAATGTGCTTGTCGGAGACGATGGGCGGGTGCTCGTCGTCGACTTCGGGCTTGCGACCGACCTCAAGGCGACCCGCGACGCTCGCGAGACGGCACCAGGCGATCACAGGTCTGGCACCCAGGCCGCGACGTCGGCCCTGCTCGTGGGGACGCCGTTGTACATGGCGCCCGAGCTGCTGGGCGGGGGTCCGCCAACACAAGCCAGCGATCAGTTCGCGTTTTGCGTCACCCTATTCGAGATGCTTCACGGCGAGCGGCCGTACTCGGGGATCGACTTGCTCGCGCTGCGATCGGCAGCGTTGGCCCAGCGCATCGAGGCCCCGCTGGCGCGCGCAGTCCCGGCGGCGATCAATGCGGCTATCACCCGTGGACTGAGCGCAGAGCCTTCCGACCGGTTCGTCGATCTGCGCTCACTGTTGGAAAGCCTCGCGCATGCGCGCGACGGAGGGACTCGAGGTCGACGCGTGGCCGCATCACTGGGCGCGGTGGCGCTCGTCGGTCTCGCGGGGCTGGGTTGGCTTGCACGGCAGCAGGACGAGGTCTCACCATGTCCGCTCGATCCGTCGGCCGCCAACGTGCTTGTCGAGCACGCGCGACGGCCCGAAATCGCGGCCGCGATCTTGCGCGATCGTCCCGCGGCACGGGGAGCAGCCAACCTCTTGCACAGCGGGATCGACCAGTGGGCACAGGCCTGGCGGGCGCAGGCGCTCGAAGCATGCGAGGCGCGTGACCGCGACCTGACGCTTTTCGAGAACCGTTCGCAATGCCTGGCAGACCGCTATGTCGAGACATCGGGTGTCCTGGACGCCATGGGCGATCCGGTGACGGTTGACGCGGCCGTCGAGCATGCACTGCGCCTCGAACCCCCAGCGTGTCGGAAGCCCTCGCTAACACCGCGCGTGACCGCCCACCGAACGACGCTCGCCGAGATCCGGGTTGCCAACTGGACAGCGCGGCACGACGTTGCGCAAGCCGCGGCCCAACGCCTCCTCGACGCTGCCGTCGAGGCCGAGGATGATGCGCTCGTCGCCACCGTGCGAAGCGAACTCGGTCGCGCGCAACTTGGTAGAGGCAACCTCGAGGTCGCGATCGCCACCCTGCAGCAGGCCGTGCTCGAGGCCCAGGTGGTCGGCGACGACGCACTCGTCGCCCGACAGGGTGCCATCCTGGTCATGGCGATGCTCAAGGCGGGTCGGGTCGAGGACACTGATCGCTGGCTTCGGCACATCGATGCGGCAGCGGAGCGGACAGCCAGCCCACTGGCGCGAGCGGGAGTCGATTACGTGACGGGAACCCTCGCCCACCGACGCCGCGATTTTGCCAGCGCGCGCGAGCACTACGATCGGGCGACGCAGGCCTTAGAGCAGATCTTTGGGCCCAGCAGCTCTGGAGCGTTCGAGGCGATCAACGCCTCCGCGCGGCTTTCCTTCGACCAAGGTGATGGCCCTGCCGCACTCGCTGGGTTCGAGCGGGCACTTGCCATCGCCGAGGCGGTCTGGGGCCTGGGACATCCCGAGGCCGCTGCCGTGGTGATCAATATGGTGCCGATCCTGGCCAGCAAGGGACAGGCGGACCGAGCGCGCGAGCTCCTTGAACGAACGCTGGTTGGGTTGACGCAAAGTGTGGGGGCCGAACATCCGCAAGTCGCGCTCACACATATGCAGCTGGGGCTGCTGTCGCTCGCGACCGGCGACCCCGAGTCTGCGGGGGAACACCTCGAGGCTTGCGTCGAGGCGTATCGAACCCAACCCTCCAGCCCGGCCGCGATCACGTGCCGGCTCAACCTCGCGCAGATGTACCAGTTTACTGGTCGGTGCGATGCCGCCCTGACCCAGTACGCGGGACTGACCGAGGCGTTCGAACAAGTCGAGTACGCCGACGAGTACGCTCGCGAGATCGCCACAGCGCTGTTGGGCGAGGCATGGTGCAGCCTTGAGGCGGAGCCGCGCCGCGCCGTGGCGTTGCTGCTGCGAGTGGAAGCGCTCGCACCGAAGGTCGGCGACCCCACGCTCGGTCCCGAAGCCAAGTTCTACCGCGCCAAGGCGCGATGGCAGGCCGGCGACCGGGGGCCCGAGACGCTCGCCCTGGCCCGAGCCGCAGCCAAGAAGCTCCGTGTTCCCGATAGTGCTTCCGACCCTGAGGTCCTCCTGCTCGGGGAGGCAGGGGAACTGCTGGCGAGAGTCGACGCATGGATTGCCGAGCATGCCTCTGCGGTGCAGTGATGCCCGGGGGCGTAGCCCGGAGCCACGACTCACCCTGCGGCCAGAGCCTGCGCGAGCGCGTCGAAGACCACGCCAATGCGTCGGTTGGTCCGCAACTCGCGGTGGCTCACCAGCCAGATCGGAATCCTGATGATCGGGGGCGCGTCGGGCAAGGCACGCCGCATGCTGCGCTCGTTGTCGCCCACCTCCTGCATCATCACGCACAAGCCCATGTCGCGCTTGGCGAGTTCCCACTGCACCAAGTGGTCCTCGGTGCGAATGGGGCTCGAGCCACTCGCGAAAGGATAGCCGGCTGCGTGCAAAGCGGTGGCGAGGGCATCGCTGTCGTCGAAGCCAAGCACGAGGCCGCGCTTGGCCAGCGCCTCGGGGGTCTTGGGCCTGCCGATCCGCTTCAGGTACTCGGGCGTGCCGTACAGATGCGCCTCGCTCGTCTCCTTGAGCAGCCGCGCAACGAGGTCGTCGCCCTGTGGCCGGAAGTGCCGGACCGCAATGTCGGCCTCCCGCCGCCGTAGATCCCGGGCCGCGTTGGACACGACGAGTTCGATCTCGATACCGGGGTGCTCGTCACGAATCGATTCGAGGACGGGGGGCAGCAGATATGCAGACACTGCCTGGCTTGCGGTCACGCGCACGAGCCCGTCGATCTCCCGCGACTGCCCAGCGGCGATAAGGGAAAAGCGCGCAGCGGCCTC
>JAESSZ010000794.1 GCA_016763875.1 Nannocystaceae bacterium | reverse complement strand
CGGGACCGCCGATCGCAGCCCCAGGGTCGTTGGCCCACGCCAACCTGGCGCGCTCGGTGATCTTGGCGTCCACCGTTCGTGGGGTCTCAACGCGAACTCGCTTGGGGTCGACCCCACGCGCCGCGAGCAGGCCGATCAGGGCTTGCGCACGCTTGTCCGCCAAACCGCGATCGACGGCGGGACTGTTGGACGGCTGCACGTAGACACGAAGCGACAGCGTCCCGAGCCATGGATTGAGCTGCATCAGCTCTGCGAACGCCGTAATCGCTTCCACGGTGTCCTCGCCCAACTCGGCGCTGCCCCGCGCAAACCTCACCGCGGGTATGAGCTGGGCGGGGTCTAGCCGCCGCAGCGGGATAACTTCGCCGTCGACGATCATGTCCGGACATCCGTCCCAGTCCAGCGCACCGTTGACGAGCTCTGGCACGTTGGGGCAGTGGTCCAACGCATCGCGCAGTCCGTCGTGGTCGTTGTCGAGATCGGGGCAGCCGTCGTCATCCTCGAACCCGTCATTGTCTTCGGCCACGTTGGGGCATTGGTCCATCGCGGCGAGCAGTCCGTCTCCGTCGGGATCGGCGGGGTCGGTCAGTTTCTTGGTTGGCGCGATGGTGGCCAACCGTCGCTCATCGCGACGGCGCGCGATCTCGGTCGCGTGTGCAGGGCGGGTACGGTCGAACGGTCGTTCCGATCGCAACCGGGCCGCTGGCGCCCAATGGATGGCCAATATCGCGTGGACCTGGGGTACGCCGACAGCAGGCGCAGGGGCGCCGCCTGCGTAAAGTCCCAGCACCATGCCGCTGCGCAGTCGCGCACGGAGCCCGGCGCGGAGCACCACGGGATGACGCGAGCCCGCCGGAATCCCGATGGAACCTTCAACCTCGCCGACGGCGGCCACGATCTGCCGACGATCCAGCGGTATGCGGAGCGCGGTGGCTAGCGTGACCGCATCGCCGATCACCAGCTCGCCAATGCGCAGATCTGGACGCAAGAGGTAGCCGGCATTCGCGGCGACCGTGATCCCGCGTGCCATGGTTTGCTCGGCGAGCAACCGGGCCGACATTTGCACGCCGCCGGAGCCCGCCCACGCCGAACGGTCGCCGGTGGGCGCGATGACATCCACGAGCACGCCGAGGCCAAATCCGCGCCGTGGTGTTTTCAGGATCGTACCTTTGAGCCCAACTCGGAGGTCGCCAAGCGCGCTGGCCTGCAGACTAGAGGCCGTCGCCGGGTCACCGGTGTCGTCGGTCGCCGTGCCTTGTTGGTGCAGCACCATGGGTAGGTCCGCCAGCACCTCGGCGCGATCGAACAGGCTCAATGCAAACGTGAGGCTGGTGATCGTCCGTCGCCGGATGATCACCTCGTTCGTTGCGTCGCGGGTCAGATCTTGGCCGTACTGCGTGACGACGCCAGCGGACGGGGTCCACCGCGGAAGAACCTGGCTGGTCTCGGTGATGACGTGGGCGGTGGCGCTTGCGGCAGGGCGGGCCGTGTCTCCAGGGCTGCCGGCCCAGGCCGCGTGGGGCGCGGCCAGCACCGCGATGCCACCAGCGAGCAGGCGAGCGGTAACCTCAACCGTAAGCGAGGCTCGCCACGACGGTTTCGAGTCGTGTGGCCGGGCGTACCTCTGTCGGCGGGAACGCGCGCCGTCGCGAGAAGGGCTCACCTGCGGGTCATCGATCGCGGTCGCACGGGCTTGAGCCGATGCCCTGGGCGGGACACCGTGGCGCCGCGGGTGGCCCATCGTGGGCGTACTGTAGGTCCGGCCTTTCGTTGTCCTGCGGCCCGAAGCGTCTGTCGCGCAACTCGGGCGGGCGCGGCTTGGGGCGCAGTGTCGGAACCTTTGGTGGCCCGGGGCGTCCCACCCCGTGCGGCCGCGAAGACCCAGGCCAGCATGGTATAGCGAGGCAAGCGTGACCAAGGACACTCCAGAGCCCGGCGATGGTTCCCTCGATGGTTCCCTGACCGACGACGACGACGCGGTCGACCTCGAAGAGATCCTGGGCGGTGACGACCAGGAGGACGAAGAGGCCGCATTGGACCTCTCGGATCTCGACGAGTTGGGCGTGCAAGGCGTGGTGGATCAGCTTCGCGGCGGGAACGCTGACCCCGTGCGCGATGCCGAAGACCTGTCCGCCGCTGGCCTGGGCGCGACCCGACGCAAGCCCCGGTCACCGGTTGTCTCTGCGATCGTGCTCGTGGTCGGCGGCTACCTGCTCCTCACGATGTTCGCCGACTTCCGCTATTGGATCACCTCGTCGACCCCGGTCGACCTTGGTGATGCCGCGGACCTGGTGAGCAGCGGACAGCTGACGTCCGGGGCGGTGGAAAACAAATACGTCGTGCTGCGAGGCACGCCCGATGTCCAGCACGCAGCGCGACTGACGACCAAAGCGAGATACGTAGGCTATCTGCGGATCATCGAGGGGGGAGGTGGCCTGTTTGCCGCCGTCCCGCGCAGCAAGAAAGAAGAGAAGTCTGGCAACGCATTCCAGGGCCAATACATCGGACGGATGACCCGGCTCGGTTCGGATCGCGCGTTTCCCTGGCTTGAGCAGTTCTTCGGCAACGAGGGGCTGTCGCAACCCGTCGACTATCCGCTCGACGCCTGGGTGTCCGCACTGCAGGCCGCCGGACCCGGTAACCCACTTGAGCTCGAGGGCGTGAAGGTTGCGCGACAGGACGAGGTGCGCGTGGTGACCGACACGTTGGACGTTCGCCTGCAGTTGGGGCGCAGCTCCTTCAACGCTGCGTCGGCCCGAGAGGCCGTCGCGAGTCTCGGGTACCCCTGGGTGGCTCAGGAGCCGACGACGACATTCTATCGTTTTCTAGCCCGGATTCCGGAGGGCGAGCGCAACGACGCGGAGCAGATCCTCGCTGAGCAGGGCCAGGGGGAATTGAGCAACCCGGCCGACCCCGCGATCGGCGTCTTACTGCTGCCACTGCGCGCGGCGTACTTGGCGGAGGCGGGCATGCTGCGTTTGTCCGACGGCGTGCTGTCGTTCCCGTATGGGGGCAACACAACCTCGCCCGGCTACGACGCTGTGGGCGGCAAACTTGTTGAACGTTCAATCGGCGAAGGCGGGGGCATCAAGGTCCCGCTCGATAGGATCTCCGCGGTTCGCTATGAGCAGCCGATCACGGTCGACCCCAACGGCTACATCATCGAGGTGGGCGCGGACCCGGCGGGTGAACGGACGGCCGGGATCCTGTGGCTCGTGGTCTTGGGCCTCAGCGCTGTGAACCTCGTCTCGCTGTTGCTTTGGGTCCGCCGTCGATCTGCCGCCGCGTAATTGGCGCGCTGTGGCCCGACTGAGGCGCGAATCAGGCAAGCCGAGCCGTGGTCGGCGACAAGTTTTGGCGAGAACGTGCAGCAACGGCGGAGGATGAGCTACGCTGCCGCGCGTGGTCGCGCATGCGCGTGGCCGTTTGGAGCGCTCCTGCCGTGGCCGCGAACGACTTGAGCATGACTCTGCGCTTCTACGGCGCGGGTGGGGCGTTTTCGCGACGCTACGGGACGACCTGCTCGGGGCTGACGCTGCCCTCGGGCAAACAGTGGCTCATCGACTGCGGGCGGCAGGCACCGGACCAGCTCTACGCCGCTGGTGTTTCGTGGCACGAGATCGCGGGCCAGATGATGACCCACGTGCACGGGGACCATACGTTTGGCCTCGAAGACTTTGCTTTCTCTCGCTACTACAGCGCTGACGCAAAACACGGCGTTGAGTCGATTCTTGGTGGCGGTCCGCGCCCCAAGCTGGTGTGTCACAGCGCGGTTCGTGACGAGTTGTGGGAGACGATGCGCTCCGCGTTTCGTTTCGCCGGGACAGCGCACGGCGGTACCTCGTCTCAGGCGACGCTGGACACCTACTTCGAGATCATCGAGCCACAAGAGAGCCTCGCCCCAGACCGCGAATCGTGGCCGGCCGCCGAGCGCTTCGAGGTCGATGGCTTGAAGCTGTGGACTCGAGACACGCTCCACGTGCCCGAGAAACCCTCGACGTCGCTGGAGATCGCCGTGGAGGGCGAGCGGGTTGTGCGGTGGAGCGGCGACAGCACGGTTCACACCGAACTCCTGATTGATCTGCAGGAGCGCGCAACGATCATCTTTCACGACTGCACGTTCACGGAGTACGTGGGCCAAGTGCACGGCTCGTTTGACGCCTTGGCCGCGTTGCCCGAGCCGTTGCGGCGCAAGATCGTGTTGATGCACCACGAGGACGACCTCGAGGACAATCGGGAGCGTGCAGAGAAGGCCGGCTTCCGCATTGCACTGCCGGGGCACGTCTACGATCTGCACACCGGTCAGCGCCGCTCGTAGTGCCCGAGGTCAGCCGCGTAGCCGCGGCAGGAGTTCAGCGAAGTTGCAGGGGCGGTGTCGGACATCGAGTTGCTCGATGAGGATCCGGTCCATGGCTGTGCGTACGGCCCCCGTGGATCCGGGCAGCAAGAAGACGAAGGTGTCCCCGCACTGTGCGGCCTCGGCCCGGCTTTGCATCGTGGAGGTCCCGATCTCTTCGTACGACAGCATGCGGAACAACTCGCCAAAGCCAGGAATCGCGCGCGTGATGTGGGAGGCGAGCGCCTGTGGGGTGACATCGCGGGGCGCGAAACCGGTGCCGCCAGTGGCGATCACCACGTCGAGTGCCGGGTCGGCAATGTGCGCCGCGAACTTCGCGGAGATCTGCGGGATCTCATCGGGCACGATCGAGCGCGCGGCGATCTCGTGGCCGGCCGCGGTAAGACGATGTGCGACAGTGTCGCCAGACTTGTCGGTCTGTGGGGTACGAGTATCGGACACCGTCACGATGGCGACGCGCAGGGGCGCAAACGGCCGTTGAGTGGACATCACCTGGACTCTACCTCGCGACTGACCCCGGGTCGTCATCTGCGCTGTTGCCGCGAGTGACGATTTCTGTGTAACGGAGGGAACCGCAAGCCCCACCGCGGGAAAACTGTGGGCGAGCACCAGTGCGCGGTGCGCTTGCCGGAGTTGATCGAAATGAAACTACTTACGACCGCCCTCATCTCCAGTCTGGCCATCGCCGGCGCCGTCCTGCTCGCCCCCGCTGAGGCCGAGGCGTGCGGCGGCACGTTTTGCGACGGTGGTCCCGCGCCCATGCCCGTGGACCAGTCGGGCGAGAACATCCTCTTTGTTCGGGACGGCAACAGCATCGAGGCTCACATCCAGATCCAGTACATGGGCGACCCGGAGCGCTTCGGTTGGGTTATCCCGATGCAGTCGATGCCCGAGGTGTCGGTCGGGTCCGAGCCGCTGTTCCAGGCGCTGCTCGCCGGTTCGGTGCCCACCTACGTGACGCAGCCGAGTTTCGACGACTGTAGTTTGGGCGACGACGATGGGGCCAACGGCGGCGACCCAGGTGGCGG
>JAESSZ010000793.1 GCA_016763875.1 Nannocystaceae bacterium | reverse complement strand
TCGGGCAGTTCACCCGCGTGATCCCCGGCCTAGCCGTCGGGGGACGCAACCCGCTGGACATCCTGGTGATCTCAGCCGGCGCCGGTTTTCACGAAGAGCTGATCTTCAGGCTTGGGATCATGGGTGGGCTCGGTTGGCTGCTTACCGGGCTCACCGGAGACAAGCGCCGCTGGATCGCATGGGTCATCGCGGTGGCCGTATCGTCGGTGATGTTCTCCATGGCCCACCACATCGGGCCCGCGGGCGAAGCCTTCACGTTCATGGCCTTCGTGTACCGCACGCTGGCGGGCGTCTTCTTCGCGCTCGTGTACCAGACCCGTGGTTTCGCGGTGGCGGCATGGACCCACGCCCTGTACGACGTCTACGTGCTCAGTCTCAGCGGCGGCTGACGCCATCGCGCTTGAGCGCCCACGAGCTCAGCCCGCACACGCCCGCCTCAGCGTTGTGCGAGAACCGTCGGAGCAGCCTGCGCCTCGAGCATCGTTTTCGCGTAGCCCCTGGTCACCTGCTCGGGTGTGCGACGGCTGCGGATCCGAACGACGGACCCCGGCTGCTCCGCGTGTCCGTAGACCTCACTCCATCCCGGTGCCACCAGCGGCGCGGTCCAGGCGTAGAGCGCCCGGGCATCCAGAGGCGAGAGATTCACGCACCCATGGCTCTTCTTGTTGCCAAAACCGTCGTGCCAGTACGAGGCGTGCAGTGCGTAGCCGGTCGCGAAGTACACGGTCCACGGAACTTTAGCGACCGAGTACGACTCCTTGGAGTCGGCCATGCTCTTCATCGTGCGTTCGGCCACCTTGCGCGACAGCCGGAAGACACCGGTGGGGGTGCTGTGCCCTGCCTTGCCGCTTGAGATCATCGTCACGTACACGGGTGTGTCGCCCTCGTAGGCGACCAGGGTTTGCTCTGAAACGTCGATGTCCAACCAACGTTCCTCGACCCCAGCCGCGTCCGGACGCTCGGTCCGCTTCGCGACCGCCAACCGAGATTTTTCGATGTAGCCGCCACCACGCAGCTCGAAGTGACCATGGTCAAGCACGCCCGTCGACAACTCGACCAGCTCGCGGCGAGACAGGCGGCGCAGCACCTTGCCGCCTCGACTCGGTGTCTCCTTGACGGCAACTTTGGCCAGCATCGCCTCCGGCAGCACCCAGGCCAACGGAAGCGTCAGCGCGTCTTCGGCCCCGCTTCCGAGGGGTACGCCGTGCCACCGCGAGCCTGAGAACTTGCGGATCTGGTGACTCGCGATCCAACCCTGGCGCGTTTTCCAGAACGAGGCGCCACCCGCCTTCACGCGTCGCATGCGGCGCACCATCAGACTCGTCCCCGGGGCGTGACCCCCGATCCCGAGACGAGCATCATCAAGCGACGCATAGATCTGGGCGGTCTTCGATACGCGCCCGTAGGTGCCGGGTACGCGCCTTCCCTTGGGTACGTGCGGTAGAAGCTCGGCGCTCACGGGCGTAGCGGACTCCTCGAACGTCGAGCAGACGTAGCCATAGGGCGCCACGCCCAGCCACGCCTGAGGACACCCATCCGCTATCACGCGCTCCACGACGGCGAGGCGTGCCCCCGCAGCGATCAACCCCAACGCAGGCGAACTCGCGTCGGGCTCGGCGAAGACCGTCGCCGTTTCCCTCAACCGGACCGCTCCGGGCGCCACGACCTCGGAATCGACGTGCAGCGGCGGCAGCGGCCCGACACGCGCGTCGGACGGGGGGTCGGACGGGGGGGAAGCCGGGCGGTCTGCACCGAGCGTCGCTACAACCCCAGCGCCCTCGCGAGGCACAGGCATTGTCTTGTGGTCCAGCCAGGCGACGTCGGGTTGCACGATCTCGGCTGGCTCTGCGACGCCAACCCCGTTGGGAGATGGCTCCATCGCGCGAAAGCACCCGCCCATGAGCAACGACGACGCGACCGATACAGCGACCAGGCTAGCGACAGAGAGGTTGGCGGGGGCCATGACCCTACCTAAAGCAGGCTTCGCGCCAGGATCCGCGACTCGTAAAACCTCTCGTCGCAACAGGTGTTTACGACCACGCGTGGCCCAACAACCACCGCCCGGCGGTCGAGGGCGTTGCGCCCACTTGCTCAACTTGGGCACCGGATTACCCAACCCGACCCCCACGTTGCTCAATCGCCGCTAGTCACCCACTAGTGCTGCGCAGACACGACGGTCGCGATCTGCCGGTCCGGACCCAGCAACGCGCGCGCGACCGCTCGCACCGCCCGTGGCGTCACCGCTTCGATACGTCGCCGATAATCGAAAAACGTGCCAACGCCGAGCCCGAATATTTCATCGAACGCGACGAGCGACGCCAGCCGACCGCGGCGTTCGAGCGCCGCCTCGTACTGCCCCGAAAGCCAAGCCTGGGCTCGCGCAAGTTCCGACGCCGAGACCTCGCGGGCGAGCACCGCCGCAAGTTCGGCCTCGATCGCCTCCCGGGCGCGAACGACTTTGTCCTGCCCAGTCGCGGCGTACAGCAGCACATCCCCGGTACTCACACCTTCCGAGGCAGCCGCACTCACGTGGTACACGAGCCCTTCGTCCTCCCGCAGCCGGAGAAACAAGCGCCCCGCCTGCCCGCCGAGGACCGCCATCAGCACCTCGAGCGCGGGTCCACGCCGGTCACCGACAGCAAGGCCTGGGTAGGCCAGCGCGATGTGGGCCTGCTCCTTGGCGCGTAGAATCATGTTCTCGTTCGCCCGCGGCCACTGCCGCGATGCAAGACTGGGCAGCGGCGTCCGGCTATCGGATGGCCTCGCGGCGAGCGCTTCCGCGATCGTGGACTCCACCAGTTCGGCGACCGTGGCCAACTCGACATCGCCAGCCACACCCAACACCATGTCTTGCAGCGGATACCACTGCCGCCAGAGTTTACGCAGTCCTGTCGCTGTCAGTCGCCCCAGGGTCTGCGGGGTGCCGCGACGTCGAAAACGAAAAGGGTGCCCGGTATACAGGCGCGCTAACACGTCACGCACGGCCACCTTGGAGAGGTCTTCGTCTTCGGCCTCAAAATCAGCCAGTGCCACCCGCCGCTCCTCGTCGAGTTCGTCGGCGGCAAAGTTTGGAGCCACGGCGCACTGCAGCGCGCGCGTCAGGATCGCGGGCAGGTCGGCGGCCATGCACTCGACGTGAAGGCCAGCGCTACTGCGCCCCGAGAACCCGTCGAGCACGGCGGCCTTGCCGTCGATCTCGCGCGCCAGGGCATCACCGTCGATCTCTGCACACCCACGCGTGAGCAGCTCGGCCATCACCGGCGTGGCCCCGTGGCGCCGCGCGTCCTCGCGGAGCAACCCCCCGCGCCATACCAACCACGCCGCAGCGATCGGAACCCTGCGATCGGGAAGCGCCCGCAGCCGTACACCGCAGGGGAGATCAACCCACGAAACACCGTTGCGCTCGCGCAGCCGAATTGAGGACGCCTTGCTGCGCTTTGGCGCGGGACGCAAGCACGCCGCGATGTGACGCCGAAGGCTCCGAACTTGCACCGCGGTCATTTCCTGCTGAGGCACGACCAGACCCAGGGTCGCCGTCGATGGCGCAAGCAGTCGCGCGCACGCCTCACGAACGTCCTGGACGCTGAGGCGCGTCAAGACCTCGTAGTAGCGGCGGTCAGCGTCGAGATCGCCGGCCAGACTCAGGTAGTAGCCCAACACATGCGCTTGGCCCTGGGTCGTCTCGCGACGGTAGACCAAGTCGCTGCGTAACACCGCCTTGGCCCGCGACAGTTCTTCCTCCTCGATGCCCGACTGCCGCAGTCGTTGAATCTGCGCGACGATCGCCGCGATCGCGTCCGCG
>JAESSZ010000792.1 GCA_016763875.1 Nannocystaceae bacterium | reverse complement strand
TCCCCTTTATTTCAAGACCGTTGCTGGCAGGGATGCCAGCGTCGAACTATAGGGACATATGGGCATCGCTCGGGCAAACGGCGCCACCATGCACGTCGTGCACGCTGTGCCGCCGATGCACAGCAGCGCCATCTATCAGGGACCCGTTTCGGTACCCTCGAAGATCATCGAGGAAATCCACGAGCGTGCGACGACAACGTCAGTGTCGGCGATGACCGCGCTGACGAGCCGCTACGCGGTTGGCGCCCAGGTGCGGCTCGCGGCGGCACCCATGACGCCTCTGCGCTACGTGCTTGAGATGGCGCGCACCGTCGACGCCGACCTCATCGTGATGGCCGCCAGCGGTCGCAGTCGGGTGACGCGATTCTTCGTCGGAAGCACCACGGACCAGATCATCCGCGAGGCCAGTTGCCCCGTGCTGGTGCTGCCCGCGCACCACGAGCAGTAGCGCGGCGCACCCCGTGTGCGCCGCTCGCTGAACCCCGTCGCGCTATCGCTTGCGACGCGGCGAATCGATGAGGTCGAACTCGTGGGCCTTGCGGAGCAGGCTCTTGACCTCGTCGATGTGCCTACGACGGTTGTCGAGTTCAGCGGGAGTCTCGCCGTTGTCGGCCATGAGTCCCAACTCGCTCTGCGTATCGACGAGTTCGAGCTTCTGGATGAGCTCAGCCTCGTCGATGGTGATCCGCGGAAGCACGATCGGTGAGGTGGGGTTGTCCACCAGAGCGGGGTCAATCGCACTGGCGAAGTTGGCCGACAACTCGGACCGTTTATTGACGTGCTCCAGGCCGAAGCGTTCAGACACCGTACTCGCGATCGAGGAGTGCTCAAGCGTCGTGTGGTCGACAAAGCCCTGGCGTACGTGAGGTCCCATGACGATCGTGGGCACGCGAAAGCCCATCTGACGAAACTCGTCACGCTCATCGTGCGCCGCCATGGGGGGGGCCACGTGATCGTAGAACCCGCCGCTCTCGTCGTAGGTCAGCACAAACAGCGTGCGCTCCCACGCCGGAGAGTTCGCCAGCGCCGAGTAGATCGTCGCTATCAGAATGTCGGCAAGGTTGTTGTTGGGACCCATCTCCGGATGGGCGCTGTTGCCACCAAAGTCACGGTCGAGCCGCTCGCCAGGATGGTCCGATGTCGCGAAGAAGAACCCGGGATCGATGACCGAGAACGCAGGGAGGCGGTCTTCTTCGGCGTGCTTGAAAAACGAGCCCAGGGTCCGCATGCCACGTGCCTTGAACATGGCGGCCGTGGCCCACGGCAGATCTGAGAAGTAGTTGATGCCGTCGAAGTCTTCGTCTTTGAGACGGCCCCAGATCGAACGCAAGAACGCCCGCGGCTTGTTGGTCTTGCGGCCGCCGGAGCTGGCGGCGTGCAAGAAGAAGCGGTTGGGCCACGTCGGCCCCATCACCGAGCAGAAGTAGCGGTCGCACAACGTGTAGTTGTCGGCCAACTCGTACAACACGGGCACGTCTTCGCGCTTGTGCAGGCCCATGACCTCTGGACCCGCGGTCAGCGTTTCGGCCTTGTTGGCGTTGTGGTGCGCCATCACGAAGCCGTCGTTTTTGCCGCCGTTGAACGCATCGTGCATCGGTTCCCACTTGTGGGGCAGGTGATGCAGTTTCTTGCGGCGGTCGAGATGGAACAAGCCAACATCCTCGCCGTCGACCCCGGGGTTGGTCTCCGTGCCCGTCAGGCCGGTGACCATCTCGCCCATCGGATCGTCTTCGAAGGGGTTTCGGTTGGGATCGTACGCGAGCCGTTTGCGACCTTCGCCACGCAGCTCGGGATTTTCGTGGTCGGTGGGAAGCGTGAGCTGCCCGAAGTAATGGTCAAACGACCGGTTCTCCATCATCAAGACGACGATGTGGTCGACGTTGGCCAGCAGATCGGCGTCGGCACGAAAACCGACGTCGGACTCCTCGGAGTCGCAGCCCATGGACAAGGCGGATGCCATGGCCGCCGAACCGCGCAGGATGTTGCGACGAGAGACGCTGGGATTAATACGGTTGTTGTTCATCGTGTTCGCCCCTGTCCTAGCTGCAGATTGAAAGGTCGCCGCCGAGAAGCTCTCGTCGGTGGCACTCGTCGGCCAATTCCATGTCGAGGTTGTCGCTGCCAGCGCAGCACATCGCCTTGCCCCAATCGCCGAGGTAGTCCCCGGCGGCCGTGCGCTGCTCGGCGGTCAGCACCAACGCGCATGCGCCAAGGTCGTTGACGGTGGCGCCCGAACATTCGTTGTCGGTGGGGATGAGGCACTCGAGCGGGAGATCATCGATCTGTTGAACCTCGGTGCCATCCGGGTCATCGCGGAAGCACTGATCGATGCAGCAAGCGTTGGTCGCATACCGGCCGGCAAACTCACCCGACTGCGCCCAACAACGCTGCAAGCCTTCGTCTTCGGCTTGTGCCTCCCAGACTGCGTCGCCGCAGCCCGTGTCGTCGTTCATCTCGCAGCAGGCGTGGGCCGTGAACTGGCCATTGGCCTCGCGGCACCGACTCTTGACCGCAGGGTCGTCCCACTTCGCGTCGTCGCACAAAAGCGTGCAACACGAGGTCGCGACCAACTCGACAACACCGACGTTCTCGGAGTTGTCCGGCTGATCGGAGACACATCGCTGACGTGACCCGCCGTCCGCCGTAATGTCGTCGACCTTGTCGAACTTGGCCTGCAACGGACAACCGGTTGCGAAGGTGAACTCCTCGATTTGTGGCTTGCAACAGCCGGTCTCGACGAAGCCGCTGGGACCTCGGCACCTGAACTGCACGTGGTCGTTGTTGACGAACTGGACCAGGTTCCGGTCGACACTGGCATCAAGCGAGCACGCGCTCTCATCGATGTCGTCCAGATCGTCGTACTTACCGTCCGCGCTGTCCTCGCTCATCGCACCCGCGTCGCCATCGCCGCCGCAGGCCGAGCCAACCAAGACCGCCAAGAAAGTCACTGCTGCTGTTGTGATCCGCATTGCAACCTCGCAGCGCCATAATGCCGTGATCGCGGTGCGGCCTGCACACTTTGTAAGGGAAATACTTACACTTGTCGCGTGACAATAATCACTTACTCTTGAGGCGCTTCACCCAAATTGCCGCCGCCTACCTTATTTAGGCGTCGATCACCTGGGGCTCAGCTACCGGGCAACAACGAGATCGCGCTGTCGTCGATGGTCCGACCTTGCCCGAGCAGCACCTCGTGCCCCCAACGCTCGAGCCACAAAACCTCGTGCAGCGAGGCCTCATAAACGTACGTCGCCACGCGCGAGGTGTCCGGCCGACCATGCCGCCCGATCGTCGCCACGCTCGCCTGACCGCGTCGCTGCAGCGAGTACAGCCCGCTGTCGCGTCGGATGTTCCGTGGTGGCTCGCCGGACAGACCGTGGCCGCTCACAGGTTCGACCATCATCCAATGGGCAAGCGCACGCCCGGCAACGAGCCAGCGCTTGCGCGACCCGTCAACGAGGTTCACGACCGAAGTGGCGTCGGCACCCTCACGAAGATTCACCACGCCTTCGACGATATAGTCGCCGTCCGAGTCGCTCTCGCCTGCGCTCACGATCACGACGTCACCCGGGCGCAGCGTGTCCACCGATAGATCGGGTGGCGCGCCATCGGGCTCGCCCGTCGCAGACGTCATGGCACGAGGGATCGGTGCGCCCAAACGTTGCCCGCGAAGGCGATCGGCAACCAGGGCCCGTACGCGCCGTGTATGCGCATCGTCGGGTGGCGCACCAGAGACAGCGGCTATCGCCAGCGAGCCACTCGCACCCTCCTCGAGTGCGCGGCGACCTTCTCCCCAGTCTCGTAGGCGGCGCGCGGCAAGAACACCTACCCAGAAGGCGCCCGCGATGGTCATGGCGGCAAGCAGCGATGCGACGGTTAGCACGGGGCAAAGCCTCGTGCACATGTGTAGCACGGCTACAGTGCGTTTGCCTGTATTTGCGGGTCTAGCGTGTGTTTACTGGCGCTTGACGGTCGCGCCGCGCGGTCGATACAACCCCGCCGCCGTGCAAGTTTCGCCCTGGGATCCGGAGAGTGTCGCCACCGTGCTCGACGCACAGGGAAGCCTCGCTGAGGGGACCGATGTCGGCAGTCTCGACGTCCGCGCCTACTACAAGCGACTGGTTGCCGCTCGTGTGCTCGACCTTCGTCTCTCACGCCTCGGCTTGCCGATGTGGGCGTCGTGCGGCGGCGAGGAAGCGCCCGTTGTCGCGACTGCTTTAGTCGCGCAACCCAACGAGTGGATCTATCCGGGCGTTCGCGACAACGCCGTCGCCCTCGCTCGCGGGGTCGAGCCGGGCACACTCGTGGATCAACTCCTCGGTCGGGCTCAGCCCGGTGGCGTCGCCCTGCCCCGACGGGTCTCCAGCCATGAGTTGCGCGTTGCGACGACCACCGACGCGCTGGGTCTCCACCTGCCTATCGCGGCCGGCCAAGCGCACGCCGCAAGCATGGGCGCTGGGGGCGAAGCGGTGTTTGCACTGTTCGGCGAAGGGCTCACCACCACGGGCGTGTTTCACGAAACCGTGGCGCTCGCCGTTCGCGGCAACCTGCCGCTCGTGTTGGTGTGTCGCAGCCAGGTGTGGCCCGACCAGGCCCCACCTGAAGCCGGTGTATTCGGCGATAGCGTGCAAGAGCGCGCCACTGTTTGCGGCCTGTGGTCTCGACGGGTGGACGGCGCCGACCCGATCGTTGTTTGGAACACATTGTCGACGGCGGCGACCCGCGCCCGTGAAGGCTCCGGTCCAAGCTTGGTCGAGGTCATCGTCACCCCGCAGGTCCACAACCCTCCGCCCCATCGCGACCCCATCGAGCGACTCCGACGTCACCTCGATGCGCAGGGACAGTGGACGCCAACCTTTCAGGACGTCGTCGAGGCAGAAACGCACCAAGCAGTGGAGGACGCGCTCGTCGCCAACGGCTGGGCAACGGAGGGCGAGGCATGAACGTACTTCAACACCTCTCGGGGCTCGTGGCGGACCTGCTGCGTGAAGATGATCGGCGCATTGTTCTCGGCGAAGACGTCATCGACGGCGGCATGCTGGGTCTGACCCGTGGAGTCGCCAGCGACGAGGCTCTGCGTTCCCGCCTGGTCGCCACGCCGCTCACACCATCGGTCATCTTCGCCCACGCCGCCGGGCTCGCGCTCGGGGGCCGTCGTCCGCTCGTCATCCTCGCATCGACGACTGCGTTGTTCGAAGGGCTCGCAGGGCTGCGTGAAGCCTGCATGCTGGGTTGGCGAACCGAGCAAGCGCGTAGTGTGCCGATGCTCATCATCGCGCCGTGCGGGCCAGGATTTTCCCTCGGTGGCGACGCCAGCGACGGTATCGAGGGGGTCTTGTGCCGACTGCCCGGGATACGAGTTCTGATGGCCGGGCGGGCGCAGGACGCAGGCGCGTGGCTCAACGCCGCCGCCCTGCAGGCCGACACCGAAGGACCCACGGTTCTCCTCCTGCCCAGGTCGCTGTTGCTCCGCGAGTTGTCGGGCCCCCCTAACGCCACGCTTGCCGGCAGCGCAACCGAAGCGCAGCTCGTTCGCCAAGGCACGACCGCCACCGTGTTTGCCTGGGGCGAGACCGTCGAGATCGCCTTGGCCGCGGTCGCACGCACGGGAACCGATACCGCGGTGGTCGACGTCGGCTGCCTCGCCCCGCTCGATAAAGAGGCCCTGGTCTCCCATGCGTGCGCGACGGGAAAGATCGTCATCGCCCACGGCAGCGACCAAGCCGTTGCCGCCGAACTCGCCGCCCTGTTCGCCGACCAGGCGATCTTGCACCTTGATGCACCGGTGACCCGCATTGGCGGCGCCACTGGCCCCACGACGCCCGGCGGCGAAGCTGCTGCCCTGCCGTCGGTCGACCGCCTCGCCGAGGCGATCGTGTCTGTCACCGAATACTGACCGTTTCTCCGGGACGCGGCACATCCGCCGCGTCCCCCCGCAAGTCCAATCGAGAGGTCGACAACGATGCTCCAGTTCAAGCTTCCTGCGATCGGCGAAGGCGTCGTCGAAGGTGAAATCGTCCAGTGGCTCAAGAAGCCAGGCGACGTCGTACGTGCCAACGAAGCCCTAGTCGAGATCATGACCGACAAGGCGACGGTGGAGATTCCCGCCCCTCAGGACTGCGTGGTCCTGGAACTCAAAGCGGCCGAAGGTGCCATCGCCGCCGTGGGCGAAACGATAGCCCTGCTCGACGAGACCGCGACGTCCGCGAAACCGTCGGCGCCGCCACCGGGATCCACGGCACCTCCACCATCGAGTGCGGTCCCTGCCTCGAGTCGCGCGACGGTCCCCGGTAGTACCGCGGCCCCGCGGGCCACAACGGCGGCCGGAATCCTGGCAACGCCCGCCGCGCGCGCCCACGCCCGCGAAAACAGCATCGACCTCGGCAGTGTCGCCGGCAACAACGGCCGCATCACCAAACGCGATGTTGTACGCGCACAGAGCGAGGGAAGTCCCAGTGAGCGCGAGACGGTAGTCGTCGGCGCAGACCCGCGCCCCCCCACGACAGCGCCCGCTGCGAGCAGCATCGCAAAACCGGCGTCGACGGCGACAGGATTTGCGCCCGGGGCTGTCCCCGACGAGACGATCCCCTTTCGCGGCATGCGGCGCCGTATCGCGGAGGGGATACACAAGTCGTACTCGACCGCAGTGCACTACACGTACGTCGAGCAGATCGACATGAGTGCGTTGGTGAAGCTTCGCGCGCAGGCCAAGAAGGCCGCGGCCGAAGAAGGTGTGAACCTCAGCTACCTGCCATTCATCGTCAAAGCGGTGCTCGCAGGGCTCCGGCGTTATCCCATCGTCAATGCCGTCCTCGACGAAGAGGCCGGACATATCGTGCTGCGCAAGCGGTACAGCATCGGCGTCGCCACCGCCACGCCGCAGGGGCTGATGGTACCCGTCGTGCACGATGCCGACCGACGCAGCATCCTCGACATCGCCCGCGAGATCGCGCGGCTCTCCGAGGCTGCGCGCGACGGCAAGGCGACGCGCGACGAGCTGACCGGCTCGACGTTCACGATCACCAGTTTGGGCGCTATCGGCGGCGTTCTGGCGACGCCGATCATCAACTACCCCGAGGTCGGAATCCTTGGCGTGCACGCGATTCGTAAAACACCCGTGGTCGGTGAAAACGACGAGATCGTCGTTGGCCACCTGATGAACCTGTCCGTTTCGCTCGA
Source organism: Nannocystaceae bacterium (assembly GCA_016763875.1). Classification (GTDB taxonomy): domain Bacteria; phylum Myxococcota_A; class Polyangia; order Nannocystales; family Nannocystaceae; genus JAESSZ01. Next base: position 5,545 of record JAESSZ010000792.1, on the reverse strand, counting down.
CCACCGTGTCGTCGACGGCTTTGAGGGCGCGAGCTTCCTGCAGGAAGTCCGCCGCTACCTCGAAGACCCCACCCTCCTGCTGCTCTCCGGGATTTAGTCATGCCCACGATCAAGAAAACCGCTCTCGTCATTGGCGCCGGAACCGGCGGCTACCCCTGCGCTATCCGCCTCGGCCAGCTCGGCGTTGACGTGATGCTCGTCGACAAAGGGGAACCCGGCGGCGTATGCCTCAACGTCGGCTGCATTCCGTCCAAGGCACTGATCAGCGCGACCAAACTCGCCCACAAGGCCCAGCACGCCTCGCAGATGGGCATCTCGTTCCCTGCGCCCGACGTCGACATGGCCACCATGCAGACGTGGAAGGCCGGCATCGTCCACAAGCTCACCAGCGGCGTCGCCGGCCTGGTCAAAGCCAACGGCGGCGAGCTGCGCAAGGCAACCGCTCAGTTCCTGGGACCCAAGCGCGTCAAACTGACCTACGCGGATGGCCGCGCCGACGACATCGTCGAAGCCGAGCACATCGTGATCGCGACGGGCTCATTGCCGATCGAGATCCCCGGATTCCCGATCGATCAAAAGCACATCGTCGACAGCACGGGCGCGCTGGACCTGGACCACATCCCGGGCGAGATGATCGTCATCGGCGGGGGCTACATTGGCCTTGAGCTCGGTCAGACGTTCCAACGCCTCGGCACCAAGCTGACCGTCATCGAAGGCCTCGACCGGATCTTGGCGAGCCTCGACAAGGACCTTGCCTCGCTGGTCGCCCGTCAGATCAAGGCAGACGGTGGCGAGATCATCACGGGCGCCCGTGCCAAGGGCGTGGTGGAGCGAGACGGTCGACGCTTCGTGACGATCGACGTAGGTGGGACGGAACGTGAAGTCCCAGCGGACGTCGTATTGGTCGCAGTGGGGCGTCGCCCCATCACCGGTGGTCTGTCGCTCGACAAGGCGGGCATCAAACTCGACGACAAGGGTTTCATCGTCGTCGACAACCGCATGCAGACCAACGTGAAGGGCGTCTATCCACTGGCGATGTGGTGGGACAGCCGATGCTCGCGCACAAGTCGACGTACGAAGCCGAAGTTGCGGCTGAGGTCATCGCGGGCAAGAAAACGGTCAACGATGCGCGGGTTATCCCCGCGGTCGTGTTCACCGAACCAGAGATCGCCGTGGCCGGGCTGAGCAAGGCGGAGGCCGAGGCCAAGGGGCACACGGTCAAAGTAGGCAAGTTCCCGTTCGCCGCCAGCGGGCGGGCGATGGCGATCGACGACACCAAGGGTTTCGTGAAGGTCATCATCGACGCCGGCGACGAGCGCGTCTTGGGCGTGCAAATTGTCGGGCCAGAAGCGAGCAATCTAATCTCGGAGGCCTCGCTAGCGATCGAGATGGGCGCATACGCACCAGATATCGGCCTCACGATCCATCCGCACCCGACCCTGGGAGAAGCGGTCATGGAAGCCGCAAAACACGCGGTTGGCGAGGCGATCCACATCCAAAACGCGCGACGCTGAGAGCGGAATCGTCGCTGGCCCACCTCGGCCTACCGCGCAGAACTTCGATTCGTGGCCAGCGAGCATCGTTACGAGATCCGGGCGCGCGCGGCGGTGGATGGCGCGCCCAAGGATCGCTATCGTCATGCCATGGCCGAGGGTCCCGCGATCCAACGAGCGTCGGCCCGGACGCTCCGCCCCCTGATGCTTGGCCTTGCCGGGCACGGGGTTGCCACCGAACCGGTGTTCTGTGGTGCGGGCATCGATCCGAGTGTGCTGTCTGACCCGGACGCCCGGATTCCGGCGAGCGCGGTCCACGAGCTGTGGCGACAGTCCGCGGAACTCAGCGGAAACCCCGACTTCGGGCTGAGCTTGAGCCGCCACATAAAGCCCGGCAGCTTCGACGTCTTGGACTACCTCGCGCGCAACGCCAAGACCGTCGGCGCGGGACTACAACAGTACTGCCGCTACACCCAACTGCTCCATGATGGGATCAAGGCGACGGTCGACGCCGGACCGACGGTCGCGAAATTCCGGCACGTGCTGCGCGATGGGACGACCATCCCGCGCCAGTACGCAGAGTTCATCATCGCCAGCATCCTAGTGATCGCGCGGCAGGCATCGGGTGTGCATCTCGAGCCGCAGCGCATCCACTTCCTGCATGCCACGCCCGCGTCGTGGACGATGCACCGTGAAATCTTCGGGTCTAAGCCCGTGTTCGGCAGCGACTGCAACGGGTTCGAGTTGCGTCGTTCCGACTACGACCGACCACTGCATCAAGCCCAAGAGGGCCTCTTCCTGGTGCTCAAGCAGCACGCCGACCGTCTCCTACAAGAGGCGCCACGGCCCTCGACGCTCATCGCCCAGGTACGCGCCACGATCACCGCAGATCTCCACAACGGCAACGTCAGCGCACGCTCCGTCGCCGAGAGTCTGGGTACCAGCGAGCGAACGCTTCGCCGCCGTCTCGACGCCGATGGTACGAACTACCAGCAGGTACTGTCTGGGCTACGAACCGAGCTAGCGATCGGATACATGGACGAGGAGCGCCTGTCGACGGACGAGGTCGCACTGCTGCTCGGATTCTCCGATCGAACCGCGTTCAATCGCGCCTTCCGTCAGTGGACGGGACGCACGCCTGCGGAGTTCAGAGCGATAGGCCCCCGCCCGTGAGTCTCGGCTAACGTTCGCACCGCCGCCTCGATGCGCTGCGCGCTATCGGCGATCGATGCATGCTGCGCATCGTCATGAGCGGGGTCGAGGCGAACACGGAGTTGGTCGAGCACCGTCTGCAGTGCGCTGCCGACCTCACGCTCACGAAGCCGTCGCTCAGAAAGCTTTACCTCGAGGTTCTCGCGGGCTCGTTGCAGCGCCCAGCAGCGAGCCCGTTCTCGTTCGAGCGCCACGGCCAACAGCGCGGCGGGTGCCGCGTTGCGCAAGTCCTCAACGGCTGAGGAAGTCAGGTCATCCGGGTGAACGGCGTCCATCCGAAGGAACCCAACGATCTCCCCGTCGTGCCACAGCGGCAGCACCACCATCGCGACGTTCTCGGGTCCAACGATCACGTCTCCGATCGTATGCATGCGTGCATCGTCGGCCCACTTGGGGACCCGCAACAGTCGGCCTGCCAGTCGTAGCTGCTGCAGAAACGTGTGCACTGGAGAGCCAACGACCGCGACCTCGAAGAGCGGCCGCATGCTCGCCGGCTGTCGACTGGCCAGCCCACGCAGTTGCATGCCCGCCACAAAGGCGCCACACGACACACGAATACTTGGGTGTCGCCACCGGATTTCGTCCACAATCGTGAGGAGCGCCTGCTCGGTTTCCGTCGTCTCCGCCATGAATCTACCGTAGTGCGAAGTGACGAAATAACAGTGACATTCGCGGCCGCCGTTGATGTCAAATCCGGCCACGTAGCGGCCCGAGCGCACCGTTTTGACTAGTCAAACCGCCGCTACTTGATCAGCAACAGCGACCGTTGAGTCGCTCCATCGGGGACGCGAAGCTCGCCATCGCGCGCCTCGTCGGTACTGGCGAGCCTTCGTGCGGCGTTCATAACGTCGGACACCGAAAGGTCCTCGCTGCGCGTCGTGACGAAGAAGAAGCGCTCAAACGCTGGCGCTGCGTCCAGTTCGTAACCGTAGGGGAGCCGGGCCTGACCGCGCAGAGATGGACTGCCGGCCTCGGTCTCAGGGAAGTGCAGCGTGACGGACCCCGCCCCATCGATGCTCACAATCACCCCTGCCTGCGCGTCTCCCGCTGCGTACTCCACTTGCAGGCGATCGCCTTCAGCGACCTTGCTCGACGCGCTCAATCGCTCGCCGCCAGATGCACCCTGCCGGAAGACCTTCAACTTCGTCCCGCCTTTGAAGCGGATCGCATCATCGTCACCGCCGCTGCCCTGCGGCGTCGCCATCGCGAGTTTGCTCGGCGCCGGATCGGCGTCAGCGTGGGTGTCCAGTGCTGCCCGGTCCTCGTTGGATCCGGGGTCGGTCGACGCGGTCGGCTGCGTGAACGACCACAGCAAGACGGCCGCCACCACAACTCCGCCCGTCGCGAGCCAAGGGGTCCAACTGGGGCTCGTCGTGGCCGGAGCGTCACGTGCCTCGGCGCGCCGGACCCCACGTGCAACGTCGTCCGCGAGTTCACTCGGTGGCAACGCCTCAAGAATCTCTGCATCACTCGCCGCCAACGCTTCGAGACGAGCCTCGGTCTCGGTACCCAGGCGACGGCGAACGGCTTTGGCTTCGGCGTCCGTCAGCTCGCCCAACGCGAGTTTCTCGACCAACAAATCTGGGACTGAGTCGCTCACGCCGCATCTCCCATCGCGTGTAGTTTCGCCCGCAGCTTGCGCAGCCGCTTCCGGACTCCGCTCACCGACATGCCAACTTCTTCCGCCGTTTCTTCGAGAGTCAAACCATCGCACAGATGAAGCACCGCGATGGTCGCCGTGCTGCCCGGCTCACGAGAAAACAGACGCGCGAGCAGGGAGCGGGCCTCGCCGCGCTCGTCCTCTTTCGTCGCGCTCGCGATTCGTGACATCAGATCGGTGTCCGGATCCGACGGTTTGCGACGCGCGGTTCTCATGCGGTTGAGGCACACGTTGGTCGCCGTTGTATAGAGAAGGCTTGAGCTGGCGTGATCGTCCAGCGTCTCTTGTCGGCGTACGATCTGAACGAAGACGTCCTGCATTGCATCCTGGGCCAGCTGAGGGTCCACGAGCATTTTTCGGCACCGGCGTAAGACCATCGGACCGTATCGGCGGTAGAGCGATTCGACGTCGACGGCCACTTGCAGTTCTCCGGCGCGGCTCGCACTCTCTCCCAACACCGGCGCGCAAGCAAAGCGTCACCCTGAAACTAATTCGCGGGCGGTGACAGCAAGGGGCGTCTGAGGTGTTCCCGGGGGGTGCCTGCCCCTCGTCCCATGCGGCCCAAGCGGCCCACGCTGGCGGCATTCACGCGATTCGCGGCCTGCCTGCTCGCCGTTCAGGGGTGCACGGGGCACGACCGCGACGCGCACGAGCAGTCGGACGCTGGGGGGTTGCACGCGGATCACGCGGACGACCCGGTACGCGTCAAGGGTCTGCGTCCTCATCTAGTGATCCACCGCAAACGCGGCACCAAGATCCTTCGGCTCGGTACCAATGCCGTGGCACGCTCTGGCGACGTCGTGCAGGTCAGTTACGTGGCCGCGGGAAACCGACATGGCGTAATCCTCTCGCTCGACGATCGCGGCGTGGTCACCCTGCACCATCCCAACGACACCAACGCGGCCCCCTTACTTCGCGCGCGTGGCGAGCGTCCGTTGTCGCATGGCTACGCCCTTGACGATGCGGTGGGATTTGAACGCTTCGTCTTCGTCACCTCAGGCGACACGGCACTCGATGTCGTGCAGGTACTCGACGCCGCGCGCGCGGTCGCAGTGGGCCCCGCCAGCGACGAGACTCTGCTTCGCCTACCCTCGGGCTGGCGCCAGACATCGGTCACGCTGGCCAAGGAGTCCCCGGCCAAGGAGTCCCCGGCCAAGGAGTCCCCGGCCAAGGAGTCCCC
>JAESSZ010000791.1 GCA_016763875.1 Nannocystaceae bacterium | reverse complement strand
GAGCGCGCCGGTTTGCGCGTCGTGTTGGTCGTCCGAGCCACAGGCGAAGAGGGATCCCACCAGCACTGCTAGACATGCGCGACTTTGGTACATCAGATGCCCACGGTATCAGCCGACACACGGTGGCGAGCAAACGTCTGCACACTCGCGCTTGCGACGCCCCTGCTGCCTTCCCACGCGGGTGCCGGGAAAGTAGGTGGCCCGTCTTGGGACCGGAAGTGCGCAGCCCGGATCGGAAACGCAGTTCGCAGCACTTAAGGTCCAGGGGGACGCATGTAGGCACCGTTGGGCCCCTTGACCTCGTCGCCAAGACGACATAATCGCTACCCAGGCAAGGTCGACCCACGTACTTGGGAATGCGACCGAGCGCCACGAGTTGGCCCACATGGGGTGCCGACGCGGGGCGGCGCTCACACCTTGCCGCAACCTTGCTGTGAATACCGAGCAACCAACCTCTGGCGCCCATCCGGTGGCGTCAAGCGAGCACCCGGCGTTGGCCGAGGTCGCCGCCAATGGTGGTCCGCCTACGGCGGTCGCTCGGACACCCGCGATCGTCGCCGACGTGGGCGAGATCGTGTTCGAGATCCTGGTCGCAGTGATGTGGAGCGACGGCGAGTTGGCTTCGGTCGAGGTCGAGTGCGGGCGAGCGGCAGCCGACGTCATGCAGATCCGCCCCAAGCGTGGCGGTTCGCTCGGCGCCATGGCCGACGGCCCGCTGCCGTTTCCGGCGATCGCTTTCGATCGCGTTGATGCGTCCGGCCGGCGTCTCGCGTATGCAGCCGCGTGTTGGCTCGATGACGCTTCCGAGGAGACAAGCGATCGTCGCACGAGTTTCCTTGCGGCCGTGCGGACCAAGCTCGACCTCAACGACGAGACCGTCGCGCGAATGCGGGACCTCGCGTCTGCGGTGCGGGCGGAGTTCGAAGACGCCCGCGATGCGTTCGCAGCGTTGATGCAGCGGGTCTACTCGCCGCTCTAGGTGTGCTCGCCGCTCTAGGTGTGCTCGCGTGTCGCCTGGAACCGCACGTCGGGGAATCGTTCCTCGACTTTGGCGAGGTTCCACTTGTTCGGAGCCAGATGGGCAAGGTCGCCGTGCGCGTCGTGGCCGAGGTTGGCTTCGTTGCGACGCCGGAACTTCTCCATGTTCTTACGAACGTCCTCTTTGCGCCTGTCTTCGGTCAGGGCGGTGACCCAGCGCGCCGTTGAAAAGTCGACCGCTTCGTAGTCGGCATCGACCGAGTACTCGGCCAACAACCGGTGCTTCATCACTTCGAGCTGAAGTTGACCCACCACGCCGACGATGAACTCGCCGCCGAGGATCATCTTGAACACCTGGATCGCACCCTCTTCCGCCAGTTGTCCGAGTCCCTTGGCGAGGGCTTTCGCCTTGAGCGGGCTCTTGAGTTGGACCCGACGAAAAATCTCTGGGGCGAAGCTGGGAATCCCCGTGAACCGCAGGAGTTCGCCGTCCGTCAGCGTGTCTCCAATCTTGAGGATGCCGTGGTTCGGGATACCGATGATGTCGCCGGCGTACGCGTTCTCGACGATCTCGCGATTCTTGGCGAAGAACATTGTGGCGTTGCCGAGATTGACCTCGCGCTGCAAACGGCAGTGGTACGCCTTCATGCCGCGGTCGAACCGGCCGGAGCAGATTCGCAGGAAAGCCATGCGGTCCCGATGCTTCGGGTCCATGTTTGCCTGGATCTTGAACACGAATCCGGTGAAGTGGTCCTCGGTGGTTTCCACCTCTCGCGAAGGCACCGGCTCGCCGGGCGGTGGAGGATTGTTGGCCGCAGAGCCGGTCACCGCACTGCGGTTTTGCGGTGGCGGAGCCAGACGAACGTAGGTCTGCAACAACTCTCGCACTCCAAAGTTGTTCATCGCCGATCCAAAAAGGAGTGGGCTCTGCTTCCCGGCCAGGAACGCTTCGTGGTCGTACGCGGGCGCTGCACCCTCGAGCAGTTCGATGTCGGCACGAAACTGATCGACGTGGTCACCGAGTAGTGCGTCGAGTTGGGGATCACCCACCCCCGAAACCGCGATCCCGTCCGCGGGTGCTTCGGTGTCCTTGGTGCCATCGAGGGCGCGGAACAGATGGAGCCGGTTGTTCACCAGGTCGTACACGCCACGAAATCCTTTGCCCATGCCAATCGGCCAGGTCATCGGGACGCAGGTGATACCGAGTTTGGACTCGACGTCGTCGAGCAGCTCGAGTGGGTCGAGGCACTCGCGGTCGAGCTTGTTGATGAAGGTGATAACCGGTGTGTCGCGTAGTCGACAGATCTCGATCAACTTCTGGGTGCGGCTCTCGACGCCTTTGGCGCCGTCGATGACCATCAGCGCGCAGTCGACCGCCGTGAGCACCCGGTAGGTGTCTTCGCCGAAATCGGCGTGGCCCGGGGTGTCGAGCAAGTTGATGTCGATGGGCGGATCGCTTGCGGGGGCACCGGGCATCGGAAACTGGAACGTCATCACCGACGTGGTCACGGAGATTCCGCGCTCCTGCTCCATCTGCATCCAGTCCGAGACCGCATGCCGTGACGCTCGTCGGGCACGCACCGCGCCGACTGTCTGAATGGCGCCGCCAAAAAACAGCAGTTTCTCGGTCAGCGTCGTTTTGCCCGCATCCGGGTGACTGACGATGGCGAACGTCCGCCGCCGCGCGACCATGGTGCCAAGCTCGGGGTTTGCCATCGGTTCGCGGTATTCCTACCATGGGCGTGCAACCCGTCGACCCCGCCGGACTAGGACGCGTGCAGTGCCCGGTGGAGGCTCTCGGCCAGGGCCGCACGGCGATATGGCTTGGCCAGGCGCGGGACTCCGGAAATGTCAGGTGTGCCCTCGGAGTACCCAGAGGCCAAAACGACGGGCAGTCCGGGATGCAGCCGATGAATCTCGTGGGCGAGGGACACCCCGTCCATGCCGCCTGGCATCACGATGTCCGACATCACTAGCGCGATTTCCGGGTGGCTCCCGAGTTTGTTCAACGCCTCGACTGCGGTCGAAGCCTCGATAGCCAGATAGCCCAGCCCTCGGACCGACATTGCGGTTAGATGGCGGACGGATTCGTCGTCTTCGACCTCCAAGACCGTTTCCTCCCGACCGCGGCGGATCGTGCCGGTCTCAGGGCTCGGGGCGAGCGGTGCGTCTGAGGCGATCTGCGGTAGCAGCAGTCGCACCGATGTGCCGGAGCCCTGTACCGACTCGATCCGCACCTCCCCGCCGCTCTGCTCGGCGAACCCGTAGACCATGCTCAACCCCAGGCCGGTGCCGCCGTCGCCCTTGGTCGTGAAGAAAGGATCAAACACACGGTCGACGACTGCGGGTGCCATGCCCTCCCCGCGGTCGCAGACCCGGAACTCGACATAGCGACCGGCTGGTATCTCGGCATCCTCGCCCAGGACGATCGAATGCAGTTCGATGTGCAGCGGTCCCCCGCGAGGCATGGCGTCCCTCGCGTTGAGCACGAGGTTGAGCAGCGCGGTCTCGAGCTGCGTGCCATCGACTTCGATTCTCAGCGGCTTGTCCGGTACCTGCACCGTCAACTCGACGCTCGCAGGCAAAGCACGTCGGATCATCGACGTTGTCATTCGCCGCAGTAGGTCTGCGGGGTCGACAACCTCGCGCACGACCGGTTTGCGGCGAGAAAACGCCAGCAGGCTGCGCGTCAGGCTGCCCCCGCGCAGCGCGGCCTGGCGGGCGTGGTCAAGGACCTCGCCGCGACGATCGAGGTTGGGGCTGTGCTCCAACTCGTCCAGGGCACTGACGATCACCGTGAGCAGATTGTTGAAGTCGTGGGCGACACCACCGGTGAGTCGGCCGACAGCTTCTAGTTTTTGTCCGCGGGCCAACTGACGCTCGGCGGTGTGACGCGCGGTGGTCTGTCGTTCAAGTTGCTGAGTGCGCTCTTTGACGCGGAGTTCGAGGGCGGTGTTGGACGCTTCAAGATCCCCGTGGGCGTCGCACAGTCGGGCGACGAGCACGTCGTTGACGAAGCTGAGGCGGTGGCTCTCGGTCATCGTGCGATTGTTTGTGCGCCCGATCATTGTGACCAGCACCGCGAACAGGCCGAGCATCGTCGCCATGCCCCATTGGAACGCGTCGCCGCCGGAGGCGAAGCGAGCGATGAGGGGGGCGATGGCAGGGACCAAGAACGCATAGAACGCGGGTAGATGGCTGGCGGTGCTGCTCGATGCACCAGCGCTCATGCCCCCGATCGTAAAGGCCAGCAGAACCTGAGGCGCGGGGTCGCCTGGGGTGAACATCACGAACGCACCCGCGCCCCACAACACGCCCGACAGTGCGGCGCCGATGGTAAATCGTCGTGCCCACTGGCGTACCCGCCGCGGGGGCCCATTAGGGTCGAACCCGCGAGCCAGCCCGGCGCGCGCTACGCCCAGGGTCGCTGTTGCCGCGAGCCACACGAGCAAGATGTCGCGGTCGACTTGGCTCCAGAGCACCGCGGTGACGACGACAGCGTTGACGACGTTCGCTGCAAACACCTTTGGGCCGTGGCAGTACAACGTTTGGATGGCCTGACGGAACACCGCGGGCTCGTGCTGCTCACCAACGGTCGAGTCGAAGCCAATCGGTGCGGGCAACCGCGTTGAACTCTCGCTCGCCAAACCTCGATGATCCTACGCTGTTGCACTGGCGCGGCGGCCTCGGTTCAACGGCGTTTTGGGGCGCATGGGGACGCATGTGGCCCGCCCCGGGACGCTCGGGCTCCCGTGAGCCATGGGCGAGTACGATTGCGGGCACGTGGCGAGAATTTGCGGCGATAGTCCTCAATCCGCGGCAGCGCGGAGATTGTTCGGTTGCTCATCGAGCGCGGCGCAGACCTCGAGGCCAAAGACAGCGACGGCAAGACCGGCTGGGATCTGGTGTGGGGCAACGGAAAACGTAACCTCACCAAGCCGCAGGCATGCTGCTCGCGTTTGATCGACGGCGGTTTTTCGCCACCCGTGCTCGAGCTACCCAAGGGGCGCAGGCTGCTGCATGCGGTCGCACGACGTGTGCCCAGCGCTCGGCTCGTGCAGGTCTTGGTCGAAGACCACGGCCGAGCGGTTGATGCGGCGGACGACGACGGGTGGACGTCGTTGCATGTCGCGATCCACAAGAACAACTCACAAGCCGCGACCGGCCTCCTCGCGCAGGACGCAGACGCAAACGCCGAGACAAGCCACGGTGTGGGGCGTCGCTCGAACCGCACGGGCGAGGGGGTGCGTCGCTGGCGGTTTCCCGCTGGGAGTCGACCCCCTGGACCTCTATTCGAACACGCGTGGGCGGCACGAGGTCGATGTTCGCGAGGTTATGCGGCAATACGGTGGGACGAAGAACCCCGCTCTGAAGAACAAACCGCACTGAAAACGGGCGGTTCCTGGGTTCTCACCACGTGCGACAAATCTCGTTGGGGCGATCTCGTTGCGGGGTCGCGGAGCGTCGCCAGCCGTGCTGGCGTGCACGGTCTTCCACGGGGCAACGCGTTGGCCTAGTCTCGCTTCTTTACGGGACCAGGAGGCAGCCATGGCAGACGACTTCAACCTCGACCAGTACGAAATCACCGTCAAGAGTGTCATTCGCAACGCGGCCCCGTCGCGGCTGTATGAGCATGGGTTGCGGAACGAGCCGGGAACGGCGATCGCTTCCTCGGGCGCTCTCATCGCGATGAGCGGCGAAAAGACTGGCCGCAGTCCGTCGGACAAACGCATCGTCGAGGAAGACGGCTCCAAAGACGACGTGTGGTGGGGCCCCGTCAACAAAGAGATCGACGACCACGTGTTCATGATCAACCGCGAGCGCGCGGTCGACTATCTCAACACGCAGCCGCATCTGTACGTGGTCGACGGCTTCGCGGGCTGGGACCCGAAGTACCGAATCAAGGTGCGCGTGATCTGCTCACGGGCCTACCACGCGTTGTTCATGCACAACATGTTGATCCGCCCGACAGCGGAGGAGTTGGCCGACTTCGGCGAGCCCGACTACGTCATCATCAACTCGGGCGCGTTCTCGGCGAACCGCCATACGTCGGGCATGACGTCCAAGACCTCGGTCGCGCTCCACTTTGGCCGCAAGGAGTTCGTCATCCTCGGCACGGAGTACGCCGGAGAGATGAAGAAGGGCGTGTTCACGATCAT
>JAESSZ010000790.1 GCA_016763875.1 Nannocystaceae bacterium | reverse complement strand
CTGCTTGTGACGGTGCTTGTCGGCATGCTGCTGACGGCGATCACCATGTACATCTACATGCCGTGGTTCGTCTGCAAGCTGAACAAGGTCATCTACTCTCGCACGCAGATTATCGAGAACGAGCAGCCCGTCGGAAACTTCGACTTCGAAGGACGCGGGGGTGACCTCTTTGTCACGTTCCTCGTCGGCGCACTGCTGAGCGCCATCACCATGTACATCTACTTCCCCTGGTTCCAGGTGAAGATCATGAAGTTCATGGCAGAGAACACGCGGGTGCACTACCAGGGCCGCGCGCTCGGTGGGCAGTTTCACGGGACCGGCGGCGAGTTCTTCGTCACGTTCCTGGTGGGCTACCTCCTCACGGCAATCACGTTCGGGATCTACGCCCCATGGTTCATGGTCAAGCTCTGGAAGTTCCAGTTCAACAACTATGAGTTCACGGAACTGGGCGCGGCACCCGGTCAACCCGCGATGCCTGGAATGCCGGGAGGTGCGCCTGGCATCGGAGGTCCGGGAGCCCCTGCAATTGGCGCTCCGATGGGCGCTCCAATGGGAGCCCCGATGGCGGCACCAGCGCCGATGGGAGCCCCAGTCGCAGCACCCGGGGGCTACCCGGCTGCGCCTGGAGCGCCGGGTTACCCGCCTCCGGGCGTCCCGCGCTAGGCGATCTGAGCCGACGGCGTCCTTGATGGACGCGCTCACGACCCCCGCGACGCGAGTCTCGGGGGTCGTTGACGTGGTGACGGTCGGTGAATTGCGTGATTTGGCTAGCGATGCGCCGTCCGGAGCCTGATCATAGACATGGGTGCGGCGCGGGGAGGCCAACAACGGAGAGGGGGAGCGGCAGTCCGCCGGCCTCGCGTTGCGCGCCGACGAGCCCACGCAGCGAGTCACCAACGCAAGCGATCCCGATGCCGTTTCGGGGTCGGCCCTCGAAGACACCGCGTCCGTGCAACCTGTAGCTCGCAATCTACCCGAGGCCGGGCAGATGCTGGGCCGCTACGTAGTTCTGGAGAACCTCGGCGAGGGAGGCATGGGAGTCGTCGTTGCTGCATTCGACCCCGCCCTGGAGCGGAGGGTCGCGCTCAAGCTCGTCCGGCCGTCGAGTGACGACCATGCCGCCGCCGCGCGCCACCGCATCTTCCTGCTCCGCGAAGCTCAAGCGCTCGCCGCACTCAGTCACCCCAACGTTGTTCCCGTCTACGACGTCGGTGAGTTCCCGATCCCCGACTCGCCGCCAGGAGTCTACGTCGCGATGGAACTCGAGGATGGCGAGACGTTGCGCCGATGGGCAAAAACGTCGCGGCCGTGGTGGCAGGTGGTCGATGTGTTTATCCAGGCTGGGCGGGGGCTCGCGGCGGCGCACGCGGCCGGCATCGTGCACGGTGACTTCAAACCTGCCAACGTCTTGTATCGCCGCGACGGCCGTGTCGTCGTCTTGGACTTTGGCCTCGCTCGCTATCGCGGCGCTGCGTTGGCGGATGCCGACGTGCCGTCTCACAGCGTGAGTGCGCTTGGTGTCTCAATGCAGTCCAGCCTGCCTCCGGGTGAGGCGACGATGGGCGGGGCAGGCTTCATCATGGGCACGCCTGCGTACCTGGCCCCCGAGCAGTACGACGGTGTGCACGAGGCGACCGCCGATCAGTTTTCCTATTGCGTTGCCTTGTATCGCACGCTCTTTGGCCGTCACCCGTTTGCCGCGGGCCCCGACCGAGACGGCGAGCGAGACGCCCTAGTCCGGCGCATTCGCGGTGGCGTTCCGGCGCACGTGCCTCGCACACGTCGACGCCTGGCGCGGGTGGCTCGAATCGTTCTGCGAGGTCTTGCGCACGATCCGGAAAGGCGTTGGCCGAGCATGGACGCGTTGCTCGATGCCCTCGTTTCCGCGCGGAGATTTTCCATTTGGCCGATTGTCGCGGGTGGTGCGGTGATGGTGCTCGCGGGGCTCGCCGGGTTCGTGGTTGCGACCTCGGGCAGCGGAGATTCCACCGTCATGCGCACGGCGAGCTGCGACCAGGAGTTTGGTTTGTCACAAGCTTGGAGCGAATCACGGCGGGTTCAACTGCATGACGCGCTGCAGCGGCTCAAGCGTTCGGGGACTGCCGCTTCGGAGCAGGCATGGTTGGACGAAACGGCGAGCGTGGCCGGGAGGGACCTCGACCGCTACGCCGCGGCGTGGAGCCACGAACGTCGGGGGGTGTGTGAGAATCGCCGAGGTTCCCATGCATCGGCGCTGAGGTCCGGTCGTCAACGTGCGTGCCTCGACGATGCCCTGGCGGCGATGACCACTTTGGTGGATGGTCTGCTGGAAGCAGACGCGACCACGTGGGCGAGTCTTGGGCGACCGACAGCTCGCCTGGCCCGCCCCGAGGCGTGCCGCGAAGTCGGGGCGTCCCGTAGCAACTCCGCCGCTGAGGGGGAGGAGGTCCGCCGTGCGCGTCGCATGTTGGCGACAGGACGCGCAAACCTGCACGCGGGGCAGCATGAAGCCGCCATCGGTGCGGCACGGCGAGTCGCCGATGTCGCGCTTGAACGCTCAGCGCCGGAACTTGCTGCTCGGGCCGACTGGCTCCTGGGCGAAGCGCTGGCGGATGCTGGCGATTACCCGGGAGCCCTCAGGCACTTACGACACGCCGCTTGGGGTTGCTCGCTGCTGTCGTGCGATGGGCTCACGCTGCAGGCGATGAGCGACATGGTCAAGATCCTTTCTTCAGATCTTGTCGACTTCGACCAAGCCGTTCGTTGGGAGAGGCGCGCACGCCGGGTGCTCGAAGAGCGAGGTCTCAGTGAGCCCTTCGCCGATGTAGCTTTGTACAATGCGATCGGGCTGTTGCGCCTCGCCCAGGGGGACTACGAAGAATCCGAAGCTGCGTTTCGCTACGCTGTGAAACGGGCCGCCTTGGCCAGCGACGCCGAGTTCCGCCTCGCTGGCGTGTACAACAACCTCGGCAACGCGCTGGAGGCTCAGGGACGCTCAGCCGAAGCGATCGAGGTCGCGACACAGTCGATCGTGATGCGGGAGCGCGAGCTGGGTCGCCACCACCCGAGCCTGGCGTCTGCCCTGAGCAACCTCGCGATCTCAGAACTCGTGGTCGGGGATGTCCACAGCGCGCGCGGGCACCTGCGGCGCGCCATCGCGATCACGCTGAGCGCCTGGGGTCCCGATCATCCCAACCTTGCCAACTACTACAACAATCTTGCCAACGTTCACTACGAGCAAGGCGAGTGGGCGGCGGCACGCGTCGAATATCGACGCACGTTGCAGGTGTTACGGCGGTCGCTCGGCGAAGAACATCCGTACGTCGGGCTGACCCTCGGGAATCTAGGCCTGGTGACGGAGGACCCCCACGAGGCGCTTGCGTTGCATCGCGCCGCGCTGGCGGCGTTGAAGTTGGCAGTCCCGGACCGCCACCCCCACATCGCGCTCACCTACAACAACATTGGCAGCGCGCTGCGACGGCTCGAACAGTACGACGCCGCTCGCGAGTACTACGGACGAGCGCTTGAGATTCGTGAGGATGTCTTGGGACCCAAACATCCGCTGACCGCGACCACGATCGACAACCTCGGCCGCAACGCCAGGGCCGCAGGTGACCCGGAGTTGGCCATTTCCTACCACCGGCGTTCGCTGTCGATGTGGACGGCGAGTTACGGTGATTTGCACCGCAGGGTGGTGTTCGCCAAGACCGGACTGGCCAACGCGCTGCTGGACGCATTCCGTGGGAGTGAGGCCGAGGTCCTACGCGCCCGCGTGCTGGCCCAGGCCGCGGTCGATGCCTGTTCTCGCGAAGCGAACGACGCAGACCCTGTCGACCGCGCGGAGGCTGAACTGGTGTTGGCCCGCGCGTTGCTCGACGGACCCGACCAAGATCCTCGCCGTGCCCGCCGCCTCGCGCAGCGGGCCCGAAAAGTCCTCACTGGGCCTTCGGTCAGCCGGCAG
>JAESSZ010000789.1 GCA_016763875.1 Nannocystaceae bacterium | reverse complement strand
TCGACGAGGGTTTGAAATGGTCGACTGCCCGGACGCATCCGAAGCACCACCCAGTCGCCTTGCTCGCGCAGCCGCGGGATCACCCCCGCCTGGACAAACGACGTCTTTCCCGAACCCGAGGGGCCGATGATCGGCAGCACACCGTGGTGCCGAGCTCGCTCGATGAACGCGGCGGTTTCGGCTCCACGCCCAAAGAACATCCGCGCGTGGCGGCTGGCAAAAGGCAACAGCCCACGAAAGGGGCTCTCTTCTGCGGAGGCCGGGCCGCTGGCGCCCTGTAATTCCGCCAAGACTTCGCGGACCTCGTTGGCCGTGGGCCTCGCCCGCGGGTCCTTGGTCAAACATCGCGCCACCAGCTCAGCGGCCTCGGGCGGGACATCCGCAACCTCCGATACCCGCGGCGCGAGCTCGCTGGAGCAGATCGCCTGGCCCATCTGAATGGGAGACGGATGCTCCCAGGGCAGCCGCCCGCACAGCAACTCGAAGAGCATCACCCCCAGCGACCAAACGTCCGTTGCACCTGTCACCTCTTCGCGCTGCCATTGCTCCGGTGCCGTGTAGGCGGGCGTGCCCCAGCCAACGGTTGCCTGATCGTCGAGCCCAGCCCTGGCGACATCACGAACGATCTTGGCCAGCCCGAAATCCAGCACTCGAAGACGGCCGTCGCTGGGAATGATGACGTTGGCGGGCTTGAGATCGAGATGAAGCACACCGTGCGCGTGCGCTTCAGCCACCGCATCGCAGATCGACTGCGTCACCCGCAGTGCTTCGCGCAAACTCGGTCGACGCTCGGCGAGGCGGTCTTCGAGGTTGTCACCCTCAAGGTACTCCAGTGCGAGGTACGGTCGCTCCTCAAACGTGCCGACAGCGAAGACAGTCACGATGTTCGGATGACTGAACCGCGCGATGGTCTGCGCCTCGAACATCAGTGACCGAGTCGCGTCCTCGCTACCCTCGTGTTCGGTGCGAATGATTTTCAGCGCGACACGACGCCCCAACTGGGTGTCCCGCGCGAGATACACCTCGCCCATGCCACCACGCGCAATCGGACGCATCAGGCGGAAATGGTCCACCAGCGTCCCCGACGGCAGCAGCACGCCGACTCCAGACATCGCCGCGAGTCTATCGCGAACGCCCAGCCCGCGAACTTCCGGGCCAAACGAGCACAGATGTTCACCCGCACCAGGCGGGCCGTTTGTGCGTGAGCGCCGGTCTGTTCTGGTACGCTGGCGTCATGGTTTACCTGCCTACTTGCCGCCTACGGTCTTCCCGCCACTTTGGCACTGTGCTCGCCGCTATGGCGTTGCTCGTCGCTTGCGGCGACGATGCTGGAGGCGACGGCGGCACCGATGGCTCGTCGTCGTCATCATCCGGTTCAACCGGTGGTGTACCCAGCGACAGCAGCAACGTCGATACAACGGGGGATCCATCGGGAACAACCGCCGCCGCGGAAAGCGAGAGTTCAGGGGACGGCCCGGACAGCAGTGACGGCCCAGACTCCAGCGACAGCGGCAGCGAGTCGACCACAGGCTCGGCGTTCGAGGGTATTTGCGTGGGCTTCGATCAGGTGGCGACGATCGCCACCGTGCTCGGCCTCAATGGCGCGAATCCTCCGGGGAACTGCGATGTGGATGCCGACCCATGCGGGGGCGACATCGTCGGGTCCTGGACGTTCGACGACACGTGCGGGCACTCGGACATTCCCAGTCCGTTTGACTGTGAGACGCAGACCTTCGAAGCCTCCGTGGACGATCTCGACGGAACCATGGTGTTCGTGGACGACGGTACGTTCAGCCAAACGGTGGCGAGCACGGCCACGCTCAGTGTGGCGCTCGATCCGATGGAGTGTTTTGGGTTCAACTGCGCCGCCTGGGAGGTCCAACTTCAGGGACAAGATCCGGCTTGGACGTGCGAGTTCACGGACCCCGATTGCGCCTGCGAGTTGCTCACGATGACCGACACCGATACGACCGGCACCTGGGAGAACGACGGCAACGGGCTGACGCTCACCGTGGACGACACCATCCAGGAGTTGGAGTACTGCGTCGATGGGAACCGGCTCGACCTCCTTCAGCCCGTCAACGGGGACCATCACGGAAGAGACCTGCGCCGACGAGGCTGAATGCGAGGCCGCGCTCGGCGATACCCACGAGAGCTACGCCTGTTTCGAGCTCGGCGAGTAAGCCGACCGCGGGGCGACGGGGCTAAAACACGATCCCGCAGTTGCGGTTGTGGATCTGCTGAATCGGGTACACGAGCATAAAGTTGAAGCACATCTCGTCGCCCGTCGCCTCCCCAAATCCCACACGAAAGGGATTTGGGTTGTCGAAGGTGCAGGTCGTTCGCAGCCTGTCTCCAGGGTGAATGATCACCTCGGGCTCGTTGAGATGCATGCCCTGGTTTTCGAACGTGAAGTTGGGGACGTTGGTAATCATCTCTTGACCGGCATTGCCGCCACGCAGCAACTCCGTGGTGAGGCCGCGGCCGTACTGATGCATGTGCGGACTCCCGCCGATGACGTGCAGTTCCGCGGGCCAGCCGATCGTACCGAGCCAACCGCAGGTACCGACTTCCTGGTGCCCTGTCGTGTTGGCTGGAATGTCGATGCCAACCGTACCCACGCTCAAGATCCCCGCGGTGTCGGTGCGCGGGGAGTCTGCGGCACAAAATGCGACGCCACTGCTGTCGACCACATCGTTGTAGTGGGCACTGTTGTTGTAGTGGATCTGCAGAATGAACCAGTCGCCGGCTTCGGCCAGCTGCAGGCCAACCCCATCGGGCATGGTCATGTTCTGTCCGCCCGGCGCCCAGCCGGCGACAAAGTCCGCCTCTAGCTGCAAGCCCGCATCGCACGGGAACACGCCGCCGTCGGTGTTCGGCGCGCGGTTGCGGTACAGGATCCAATGATGCACGACACGCGCGTCGTCGATGATCGGGGCCCACGCCGTGGCCTGCGTTGGGATGTCATACGGCGTCTGAAACGCGAAGCACTGGTACAGATTCTCGGCGCCTTGCGTGGGAACTTGGAATCCCGCGTTGCTCCCGGGCGCGTGCGCCGTGAACGTATCGGTGACCTCGCAGTCGAGCGCCTGCGGTCCCACGGGATCCACCGGTGGCGGCTCGACACTGCCGCAATCTGCATCGGGATCTTCGGGCGCCCCCGCGTCGATCCAGGCCCGAAGAACCGCTTTGTCGGCCTCGTCCATGATCTTGATCGGCGGCATGGGCCGCACGGGATCATCAACGCGCGCAGCGACCATTTCGAAGGTGGGCGTGACCAGATCGCTGGGCGCCGGGACATGCATCGCGTCGTAGTCGGCCAACGCCATCGGGGCGCCAAACGAGGGCGTGTCGCTGTGGCACTCGAAACAGTTCTCCGCCAACACCGACAGCACGTCACACGGCAGGCCATTGGCGGCCACAGGATCGCCGGGAGGGTCATCATCGGTTGGGAATGCGCCATCGGAGCCCGCACCCCAACTGTCGCCGTCCTCGCCGCCGCTGCCATCGTCCGCACCGTCGTCGCCCTCGCCCTCGC
>JAESSZ010000788.1 GCA_016763875.1 Nannocystaceae bacterium | reverse complement strand
CGGGCGGTGATTGGACGCCAACCCAAGAAACAACGATCTGTGTCCCCGAGCAGGACACCTTTTCGGGTCACTTTCGGGACACCTCGCGGGACTGCCGTCGCAGCGACGCTACAGATCCAACTCGCCCTGATCTTTGGGCACGCGCGCATCCTTGGGTTTGGACGTGCGCCCAAGATGCGCCAGCGCCCGAGCGGTCACCTGTCGTCCTCGAGGCGTCCGGACAAGGAAGCCTCGCTGCAGCAGAAAGGGCTCGTACACGTCCTCCAGGGTGTCTCGCGGCTCCGATAGGGTCGCCGCCAGCGCCTCGATACCGACCGGCCCGCCATCGAACGCGTCGACGATCGCGAGCAAGATCTTACGGTCGATCGCATCCAGGCCCTTGTGATCGACGCCGAGTTCAACCAGAGCCGCGGCCGCATCCTCTCGATCGATCTGCGTACGCCCCTGAACCTGGGCGAAATCACGCACCCGTCGCGTCAGGCGATTCGCAATACGCGGGGTCCCACGACTGCGATGGCCGATCTCCTTGGCCCCGGCCTTGGTTGCCGGCATGCCGAGTAACTTGCTGGTGCGCAGCACGATCTCGGCCAGCTCGTCATCAGAGTAAAAGTCGATGCCCTCGACGATCTGAAAGCGCTCGCGCAACGGAGCCGAAAGCAACGCGGTCCGTGTTGTCGCCCCGATCAGCGTGAACGGAGCCAAGGCAAATGGCATCGTTCGCGCACGCGATCCTTCGCCGACGGGCAAGTCGATGCGGCCATCCTCCATTGCGGAGTAGAGGCTCTCTTCGACGGTCGGCGTCAGTCGATGGATCTCATCGATGAACAGCACATCGCCTGCAGCCAACGCCGTTAGATGTCCCGCGAGCACCCCCTTGTGCTCGATGGCGGGCCCCGAGGTCAGATGGCACTTCACGCCCATCTCGTTGGCGAGGATGAAGGCCATCGTCGTCTTGCCCAGACCCGGAGGTCCGTGCAGCAGGGTGTGGTCCAGCGCCTCCTCGCGTTGCCGGGCGGCCTCGACAAAAACACCGAGCTTACGCTTGAGCGCGGTCTGGCCGATGTACGTCGCGAGCGTTTGCGGACGAATGCCGGGCGCATCGTCATCGCGGTCCTCGGCAGACACCACTGTGGTCAGTGGGTCGGACGGCTCCCGCTCGGACGCTTCTCGCTCGGGCGGTCCTTCGTCATGACGTACGCGTGCCACCAACGCCCCCTACTCCCACTCGATGGTCGCGGGCGGCTTGCTCGAAATATCGTAGCAAACGCGATTGATCCCGCGAACCTCGTTGATGATCCGGTTGCTTATCCGGCCGAGGACCTCGTAAGGCAACTTGGCCCAGTCGGCCGTCATGGCATCGGTGCTCTCGACGGCGCGCACGGCCAGGACATTCTCGTAGGTGCGAGCATCGCCCATCACGCCCACACTCTGCACGGGCAGCAACACGCCAAAGACCTGCCAGAGCTTGCGATACAGCCCAGCCTCGCGGATCTCCTCGATGATGACAGCGTCAGCTTCGCGTAGTAAGTCGCAGCGCGCCTTGGTGACCTCGCCCAGGATCCGGACCGCGAGCCCGGGCCCAGGAAACGGATGACGCCACACCATGGACTCGGGCATGCCGAGCGAAATGCCCAAGCGCCGCACCTCGTCCTTGAACAACTCGCGCAGCGGTTCGACCACGCCCATGTTCATGTGCGCGGGTAGCCCGCCCACGTTGTGGTGGGTCTTGATCGTCTTGGACGGCCCCCCCTTGATCGACACGCTCTCGATGACATCGGGGTACAGCGTTCCCTGCACGAGAAAGTCGGCGCCGCCTAACCCCTTGGCCTTGGTGTCGAACACATCGATGAACGTCGCGCCGATGCGCTTGCGCTTGACCTCGGGATCCGTGACGCCCGCCAACACCGCCAAAAACTCGGTCTCGGCGTCCGCAACGACAAGCGGGTTTTTTAGGCGCCCATCGAACATCGCCTCGACTTCGGCGCGTTCGTTTTTGCGAAGCAGGCCGTTGTCGACAAAAACGCAATGCAGCCGGTCGCCGATCGCCCGCTCAACGAGGACCGCCGCGACCGATGAGTCCACGCCACCCGACAACCCACACAGGACACGCCCGGTCGGTCCCACGCGCTCGCGAATTTTGGCTATGGCCTCCTCGATGAACATGGTCATCGACCAGTCTCGGGAAAACCCGCACAAACCGACGAAGGCTTCCAGCAACGCCGCACCGCGAGGCGTGTGGGTCACCTCGGGATGGAACTGCACCCCCCAGATCTGCCGCTCGTGGTCGACGATGGCGGCATGCTGACAGTGCTCGGAATGGGCAACCGTGCTGAACCCATCGGGCAGGGCCACGACCTTGTCGCCGTGGGACATCCATACCGGTTCGGGCTTGCCCACCTCGAACGCGGTCGTCGGTCCCTCGGCGCTATCGACCGTCAACTCTGCGGCCCCGTACTCCCGGCTCTCGGCGCGTTCGACCTTACCTCCGAGCGCGTCGACGATGACGTACAGCCCGTAGCAGATTCCCAACACGGGGACCCCAAGACTCAACAGCTCGGGATTGGGTTTGGGGGAGCCTTCGTCGTAGATCGACGATGGACCGCCCGAGAGGATCAAGCCCATGGGATTGCGCGCCTTGATGCGCTCGATCGGCGCGTCACACGGCACGATCTCGGCGTACACCCCCAGCTCCCGGATCCGTCGGGCGATCAGTTGCGTCACCTGAGAGCCGAAGTCGACGACAATCAGGCGTTGGTGCTCGTTGCGCTGCGGCTCATTCGACACGGTAGTTGGGCGCTTCCTTGGTGATGATCACATCGTGGACGTGGCTCTCGCGCAGTCCGGCGGCGGAGATTCGGCGAAAAATCGCCCGCTCCCACAACTCCGGCACCGACGCCGCGCCCACGTAACCCATGCCCGATCGCAGCCCGCCCAGCAACTGGTGCACGGTGTCGGCGATGGGACCGCGGTACGGCACGCGGCCTTCAATGCCCTCGGGCACAAGCTTGCGGTCTTCGGTCGCGGTCTGAAAATAGCGGTCCTTGCTTCCGGCCCGCATCGCCCCCAGCGATCCCGTGCCGCGGTAGACCTTGTACGAGCGCCCCTGGTACAGGACTTTCTCGCCCGGCGATTCGTCGGTACCCGCGAGCAGGCTGCCCACCATGACGCAGTTGGCACCGGCCGCGAGCGCTTTGACGATGTCCCCGGAGTACTTGATCCCACCGTCGGCGATCATGGGCACGCCCGTCTTTCGTGCCACAGACGCGCAGTCGAGGATCGCCGAGATCTGGGGCACACCGACGCCCGCGACGATCCGCGTCGTGCAGATCGAGCCGGGGCCAATGCCTAACTTGACGCCATCGGCGCCCGCATCGACCAGGGCCTGGAACGCCTCGGGGGTGGCGATGTTGCCCGCGATGAGCTGGACATCGCCGTACTCTTTGCGGATCGCAGCCACGGTCTCCAATACGCGCACCGAATGCCCGTGCGCGGTGTCAACCACGACTACGTCAACGCCCTGATCGACCAGGGCCCCCACCCGCTCCATCGTATCGGGCGAGGTCCCAACTGCTGCCCCAACCCGCAGTCGCCCAAGGTCGTCCTTGAGGGCGTCTGGGTTGCTGTCGGCCTTGAGGATGTCGCGGACCGTGACCAGGCCGACCAGCGTCCCGGTGGCAGACACCACCAGCAGCTTCTCGATCCGGTGCTTGTGAAGGATCCGCTTGGCCTCGTCGACCGACGTGCCCTCCCCGACCGTGATCGGGTCCTTGGTCATGACGTCGCCCACGCGCTGGTCCAGCCGCGTTTCGAACCGAACATCACGCGCGGTCAAGATCCCCAGTAGACGACCGTTGTCGACGACGGGCAGACCCGAAAACCCGTGGTTGTTCATCAGGTCCAGCGCCGTCTGCAGTGTCGCGGACGATTGAATCGTCAACGGGTCGATGACCATGCCCGACTCGCACTTCTTGACGCGCCGCACCTCATGGCTCTGGCGCACGATGTCCAGGTTCTTGTGCAGGATCCCAATGCCGCCCAGACGCGCCATTGCGATCGCGGTATCGGCCTCGGTCACCGTGTCCATCGCCGCAGACAGAAGCGGCATGCGCAGCTCGATCGTTCGCGTGAGCTGCGAAGCGACGCTCACCTGAGCCGGCATCACCTCGGAGTAGCCCGGCTGCAGGAGGACATCATCGAATGTGAGTGCGTCGCGAATTTCCGTGCGGTCAGCCATCGTCCCTGCCCTTGCGTGAATTGGGGGAGTATAGGGGTCGCTCCTTGGCGGACGCCACCACGCAAACGCCCAGAGCGCCCCGATTTACCGGTCTTTGGCGCGGGCACGGCCGGATCGACGGTGCGATCTGTCGCGGGCGTGCGCGCCTGTGAGTTTGCCAGCACGACACTGAACCACGGTGAGCGGCGTTCGGTCGGCGGCTGAGGATGCGCGTCTCGCGGCTAACGACACGACGCCATCGCAGCACGACCCGCGGCCTGCGCCTTGGGGCTCGCGCCCGCGCGGTTTAGCG
>JAESSZ010000787.1 GCA_016763875.1 Nannocystaceae bacterium | reverse complement strand
TGCAAACAAAGTATGTTGTCTTTATAGAGAATGATGTGATAGTCAAGCCCGGAGGGCTTGAGAATATGCTTCAGTGTGCTGAACAAGCAGGTGCGGCGGTTGTTTCTCCGCGTGCGAAGCCTACCCAGCCCTGGCTGGATCCCCCGTCACCACTGCAGTGACCACACTGCGACGCGCCGCGGCGATCGCCCGAGGCTGACCCAACCGTGCCGCCTCCCCGCCCCGCACGTTTTGACGTCGACCGTGCCGTCGCGTGGTTGTGCAGCGAGGCCATCGTGGATGCGAACGGAGGCGTGCACTCGTGGCACAACCGCGCCCATCCCGGATACGTCTATCCGGAGGCGGGAGGGTTGGTGCTTTCGTTACTGTGCAGCGATGCGATAGCGGCCCACGAGCGTTCAGCTCGTGCGCCGCTTGCCGATCGGATCGCGAGCAACTTGCTGCTGCGCGCGGAAGACGACGACATCGGTCGCGACGGCGTTGGTTACCTGTTCGACGAAGGGATCGTACTTGCGGCGCTGCTGCGACACGCACGGCAACGCGGCGCCCCAAGTTCCGCGCGCCTGCTGCCGTTGTACGAGCGATTCACCCGCCGTCTCGGCGCACGCGAGGTCGTCGACACCGCCGCGCCCCCCCGGTGGAGCAGCCGCAGCGGACCGCACCTGCTCAAACTTGCGATCACCATCGGCGCCTGGTCCGACGTCACCCCGCGCGACCGCTCAGCGATGGCCGCACTGCTTACCGAGGTCGATGCTCGCTTCGACGCGGGCCGCCTCGTCACTGACCTCGACAACGGTTGCACGTACGTGCACGCGCACTGCTATGGGATCGAGGGCGCTCTGCGACTCACAAACGAGGACCTGACGCCCACCAAATCGTGCCGTCGCGCGCACAAGATCGCCCGCGGCGGCGCGGCGTGGTTGGCCGCAATACAACGCGCGAGCGGCGGTATCCCTGCGTGGCACGATGGCAGCAAGGGTTGGGGCATCGAGCCGGCCGACGCCACCGCACAAGCGATTCGGATCTGGGCGCTCGTGGACCGGGCGCGCTACGCCGATCCTATCGAACGCGCCCTTGGCTTCGTCGCCTGCCTCACGACCCCATCGGGCGCGGTTCGCTACCACGGAGAGTCCGACGACGAAAACACTTGGGCGACCGTGTTCGCGATTCAGGCCGCCGCTCTTGCAGAGAATGGAGGGCAGCCCGCGTGGCTGATCTAGTGAGCGACGCCACTCGGAAGAGCTTCGCTGCCCTGGGTTCGGTCACCGCGGTCATCCCTGCGCGCAACGAAGCGGGCGCCATCGCGGCCGTCGTCGCAGCCGCGCGAGAACTCGTGACCGAAGTCATCGTGGTCGACGATGGTTCCAGCGACGACACCGCAGCCCGTGCCGCTGCGGCTGGTGCACGTGTGGTTCGTATCGCCCCCGGCCGCGGTAAGGGCAACGCACTCCGCACTGGCGTCACCGCCGCACAGGGCCAAACGATCGTCATGCTCGACGGCGATGGTCAGGACGACCCGCAAGACCTGCCGCGGCTACTTGAGCGGCTCGCCGCGGGGGCAGACCCGGTCGTCGGTACCCGCTTCGTTGCGGCGGTCGACCGGAACGCAATCGCGCCCCTGGACCGCGTCGGCAATCGTCTCCTGACGGCGTTGCTCAACCTCTTGTACGGCGTAAAACTGACCGATACCCAAGCGGGGTTTCGTGCGATCAGCCGCGCACTGTGGCAGTCGCTCCCTCTCACCGCGCAAGGGTTCGAGATCGAGACTGAAGTCCTGGTGAGGGCGCTGCAGGCGGGGGCAAATGTGCAAGAGGTCGCAGTGGGGCGACGCCCGCGGCACCACGGCGAGCGTGTGCTGCACCGGGTGCGCGATGGTTTAGCGATCCTGGGCTGCATGGTGCGACTGCGCGTCTCGTGAACGGCAAGGGGGTATGCTCTTGCGATGCGTTCCGTCCAGGTCGTGACCAACGAGACCTGCGAGCTACGCTGCGATTTCTGCAATACCCGGCGACCGCACGAACGTGCATCCGTCGCGGCGGCCGACGCGGTCGTGCGGCGGATCAAGGCGAGTTCCGGGAGCCAGGAGATGATCCTTACCGGAGGCGAGCCGACCCTGCGTCGCGATCTGCCCCGCATGATTCGCCTCGCGGCCGAGGCGTCCTCCCGCGTGATCATGGAGACCAACGCGTGGCGCATTGACGCCGCGATGGCGCATCAACTCGCCAGTGCGGGGCTGGCCGCGGTGCGGGTCCACCTGCCCGGCCACGGCGAGGCCCTGGATGTGATCACGGGAGGGACCGGGGTCTGGCCGCGGGTGGTCGCCGCCATCCATGCACTCCGTCATGAAGGCGTTGATATCGAGGTCGCGGTCCCGATCGTCGCGGGTAACGCAACTCAGGTCGCGTCGATCCCTGCCGCGATGCGGGCCGCCGATGCCACACCAGTGCGGCTTTGGATCCGGATCCCGCTGCGAGCGCCATCGGCCACGACGCTCGCGACCCCCTCGGAGATCGCCGACGCGGTTGCGACGCTCGCCGACACCGCCCGCAGCCACGACATCGACGTCGCCCTGGATCCGGCGAGCTATCTGGCGCCCTGCCAGCTGCGTCAGCCCGCGCGTCATGCCCACCTGTACCGACTCAACGTCGGCGGCGCGGACCGGTCCGGGTACGCACGCAGCGCGGGGTGTCGCGAGTGCAGCGTGGTCGACCGCTGTGCGGGGCTCCCCACGGACGCGCCTCGGTTCGTCGATGCAAAGCCCAAACCAATCGCCGACGACCGCACACGACGACGCCTCACCCAAATCGGATCACCGCAAGCGCAGATCGAGCGAGAGCTCGTGACCAAGGAGATCTACCGTCGCCCCGACGGCACGTCTGCCGCGGCCCATGTCATCCGGATCAACTTCCGCTGCAACCAGGCCTGTCGATTCTGCTTTGTTTCGACGCACCTCCCGTCGGCGAGCGACGACCGGGTGACGGACGCGATTGTGGGTGCGGCATCCCAGGGTGCGATCGTCGTGCTGTCGGGGGGCGAGCCCACCCTCAACCCCAAACTCGCGCAGTGGGTGTCGCTGGCAAAACAGCACGGTGCCCCGGAAGTCGAACTTCAGAGCAACGCGATACGACTCGCGGATCCCGAGCACGCGCTGGCGCTCGCGGACGCTGGAGTCGATCGTGCTTTCGTGTCCCTGCACGCAGCAACCGAGCAAACCAGCGACGCGCTGACGGGAGCACCGGGCACGTTCTTGCAAACACTCGCGGGCATCGACGCACTCACGGCCACCGCGATCGCGGTCCGGATCAACTACGTGCTGTGTCGCCCCAATGCGGCGGAGTTCCCGGCATTCGTCGATCTGGTGGCTAAGCGATGGCCCAACGCCGCCATCACGGTTTCTTTCGTGAGCATGTCCACCGACTTGGTCCCGCGCACGGCAGCGTTGGTGCCTCGCTACAACGAAGTCCTTCCTGCCCTCCGCGAAGGGGTGCGACGCGCGGCCGCCCACGGGGTGGACGTGGAGGGCTTCGACTCGATGTGTGGGATTCCGCTGTGCTTGGCCCCAGTGCCCGCCGCGAGATTCCGCGAACTGCCGCCGCCCCCTTCCGACTATGACGGCGGGGAGTTCGTCCATCCGCCTCCTTGCCAGCGCTGCTCGCTCAACAAGCAGTGCTTCGGGCTGCGCCGCGGGTACGCCGAGCTGTATGGCTGGGACGAGCTACGGCCGGTCGCAGCGCCGTAGCCCAAGCTGCGTGCGGTGGGCGTGCTACAACCCGACGTCGCGCGCCCCGCAATACACCATGTCACGGCTCGTCTCCTCATCGTTCGCTCTGGTTCTCGCCGCCTGCATCCCTTCATGCGGGAGTGACTCGCCGCCCGAAAAGCAAAAGCCGGGCGCGGCCGGGGACGGAAAGTTCGATCCTCCGTCGGTCACCACGACGCCCACCACCCCAGCGCCGGACTCGACCGGGACGGCAGATGGTTTCGGCGACGACAACCGCGGCGATACGCAAGCGTGGGAGAGTGACGGCGAAGACCCCGACACCACCGACGGCGGCCTTACGACCGGCGACGAAGTCGAAGCCACGGGTGGCCAGCTCGAACTCACCGGGCATCCGGGGCCATGCAAGGTCACCTGGAGTAGCGGGACCGTGGTGCGCTTCACGTACACGGGCGACACGGGCGGCACCGTCGAGGTCGACGCGGACGGCAACGGTAAGGCCGAGGTGTGCGGCAGCTTCACGCTCGCCGACGGCAAGACCACCAAGGTCAGCATCGACAACGAGTGCGACGACAAGGTCGACCTCGAACTCACCACGAAATACCTCGACGACCTCAACCTGGTCACCGCCAAACTGACTGACAAGAAGTCAGGCAAGAAGTCTGACCTCACGCTTGTCGCGCTGCCGTCGTTCTCGGGTCTTATCCCCGGCTACCCGATGCACGCCGCCAAGAAGAAGATCGCGCTCACGGATCGCGATGGCCTCGTTCGCACCGCGAACGTCAAAAAGCCGTCCGAGGGACCCACGGTGAAGGTTCGGTTTTTCTACGACGGTCGTGGGCGAATCAAGACGGTCAAGGAGGACCAGGGGTCCGACGGTTCCGTCGATCAGCGCTACGACTACCGCTACGACGCCGACGGCAACGTCAAGCGGATCACGCTCACGCAAACCGCGGGCGAGCTGAGCACCAAGACCACGGCCAAGCTCGACTACAGTTGCTGGAAGTAACCGCTTCCCTGCCCCGCGCGGGTGCTACGCTGACGCGTGGCCAACCTCGGCTATATGCAGATCGTTCGCGGCTGCAACCATTACTGCCGGTTTTGCAGCAACCCGCCGTCGGGCCACATGCTGGACCTCGCCACGGCGCGAAAGCAGATCGACGACTTCGCGCGGCGCGACTACTTCGGCGTAATTCTCACCGGGGGCGAGCCGTCGTTGTCCGAGTTGATCCCAGAGATCACGCGCTACGCTGTGGCGGCCGGGCTGCATGTCCGCATGATCACCAACGGCTCGCGCCTCGCCCGCCCCGGACTCGCCGAGAGTTACGCCGAGGCCGGACTGAAGCACTTCCACGTCTCGATCCACTCGTGTCGTGCGGAACTCGAGGACTTCCTCACGGGGGTCAAGGGCAGCTTCACGGCCGCCATGGCCGCGCTGCACGCTCTGGAGGCGGTTGACGCGACGATCAACATCAACACGGTCATCAACAAGTACAACGCCGACCACCTCGACCAAACCGTGCGCGCGCTCGTTGCCCACGCCCCGAAGATCTCCCATTTCGTGTGGAACAACCTCGACCCATCGATGGGCCGGGCGGACACCAACCGTGACACGGCACCACGACTCGCGGACTTCGAACTCTCGCTGGCCCGGGCGATGCGCTGGGTCGACAAGTCAGGTCGGAGCTTTCGAGTCGAGCGGGTGCCGCTGTGCTTCATGACCGAGTTCGCGCACTGCTCCACCGAGACGCGCAAGATCGTCAAAAACGAGGAGCGCACGGTCCATTTCTTGGACGACAAGGGCACCGTGCGACAGACCGACTTTACCCATCCCAAAGCCGACGTGTGCGCCCAATGTTCACTCGATCCGATCTGTGGGGGATTGTTCGAGCTGGGTGAGCACTACGATCTTGCCGAACTGCACCCGGTGTTCGTGAACCGGGACGCTGTCGTACGAAAGATCCGCGGCAGCCGCCCAGAGCGCTAGCGCGTGACGTGCAGCTGGTAGGTCGCGCACGAAGATCCGCTCGTGGTGCGATAAACGCGGATGAAGATCGGGTTGGGCCACGGGACCATCGAGTCGTCGGGCTCGGTGCAGCAGCCTTCGTCGTCGTCGACAAAACTCCACGATGTCAGCGACACACCGACGCCGGCCGTCCCCCCTGAAGTGCACGGCACCCCGGCCACGTCGCACGCGTTTTGCACGACATCGAAGACGAACTGGTCGTCTTCGTTGATCTGGAAGTCGATGGTTGGCGTGCCTGCACCCGGTCGAATGTCCGCGAGCGGGAACGCGACCGAGTACCAGTCGATGCCTTGCTCGGCCGGGATGTTGCCGACGATGCCCATGACGTTGTCGCCCATCTCAAGCGGCCCGAGATCGGTCGGGATGTTGCAGTTGCTGCTGACCCCGTCATCCGGACACTCGCAGCCATCGTCGATCAGATCGTTGCAGTTCTCGTCGGTGCCATCGCACGTCTCGACGGCCCCTGGGTTGATGTCGGCGTTGCTGTCATCGCAGTCCTCGCCCGCGTTGCACCCCACGCCGTAGCTGTCCCCGTCGGCGTCTTGGCACATGACGCCGTCGTTGCCGCCACCATCGTCACCGGAGCCATCGTCCACGACACCCGAGCCGCCGAGTGTGCCGTCACCACCACCGCCTTCCATACCGCCGATGGTCCCGACCCCCCCGGTTGGCTGGGAGTCCGAACCGTTGGCCCCACCCACGCCACCGCCGGGCCCAAACGAGAACCCAGAATCCGCATCGGTCTCGGCCCCGGTGGCGCACGCGACGGCAGAGACCACGAGGACCGCCAGGCAAAGCGCGCCTGTCGAGGTCCAGCGCGACGTCGTCCGGTCTGGCGTGCAGCTGCGTGTTTGCGTCGTCACCTTGGCGCGATTACCCCTCGGGTTAGACCCCCCGAAGCGTGATTATAACGGCGCATTCGCTCCGCCGCACGATCTTGCCGAAAGCCAGCGCTCCGTGATGCGCCTACACAGGCCACCAAGGCCACACATGGTGCGCGTTCACGCGCGGCTATAACTTGAGCCCGAGCGCGGCGCGCCGATAGGCCGGTGAGGTGCGCGGATCGGCCTCAAACGCCAGGCGGTCGGGCTCGGTGATAGCCAAAGGCGCCACATCGGCCACCAGACCCACTTTACGCTCAAGCGACCACGCGTGCATCGCCGCCATCTCGTCGCTGGTGACGCCAAGCAGAGACATGAACATCAGCGAGCCGTGAGGGGTATCGATCTTCCCCAGCCGCGGATCGGGCACGCACAAGAGCGCGGACAGTTTTGTCGCGGGCTCGAGCCGCAGTGGTCCTCCGAGATCGATAAGGTGACCGGAGTCCAGAGCGCCGTGCCCGGACAAGACGTGTCCGCCGATCCCTTGGAGCAAGGATAGGACCCACACGGGGGGGGTCGTCTCCTCGCCGCACGGCAGCGCAAACGTCAGCTCGAAGCCAAAGCCGGAGACCGACGTATGCGCCGAGCTCTTGTCGAACAACTCCGACAGGCCGTGCGTCACGTAGTGCCAGTGCCTGCTCTCGCGACCTTCGTAGACCGAGACCGCAGGCAGCGGACTTTTGCTCTCGAGATCGTAGCCGGTATGGCTAGTGAACTGATGCGGGGTCTGCCCGGGGTGCAGACGCGCCATCGCGCGATCGATCGCCGCCCAGCCCGGTGCGTGAACCGGGTACTGGTCCGGGGATGGGTCCTCGTCGTTCGCCACCAGATCAGGCCTTGCGTTCGAACTCTCGCATGAACTCGCACAGGACATCGACGCCCGCTTCCGGGAAGGCGTTGTAGATCGACGCTCGGCAACCGCCAACGGAGCGATGGCCCTTGAGGCCGGACATTCCCGCCTCGGCCGCAGCGGCGAGAAAGCGCTTGGTCGCGACGGCCGCGACTTCTCCTTCGCCCAACGTCCAGGTCACGTTCATCGTCGAACGGCTGTCCGATTGCGCGTGCCCCCGATACAAAGACGAGGCGTCCAGTACCGCGTACAACTTGTCGGCCTTGCGACGATTCACTACGCCCACGGCCTCGACCCCCCCTTCGTCGCGGATCCACGCAAGCACGTTGCGCAGCACCATGATCCCGAAGGTGTTGGGGGTGTTGAGCAGGCTGTCCTTCGCGGCATGGGTGGCGTAGCGAAGCAAACTGGGGACGACGCCAACGGGCTCGCGCTCGAGCATGTCTTGGCGAACAAACACAACCGTGAGCCCAGACGGCCCCAGGTTTTTCTGCGCGCCCGCGTACCCGAGCGCGACCGTGTCCAGCGCCATCGGACGCGACGCAATGTCGCTCGAGAGGTCGACCACCAGGGGCACCTCGCCTTCCACCTTGGGCAGGGCAGCCCACTCAGTGCCGTAGATCGTGTTGTTGCTGGTGATGTGCAGATAGGAGGCGTCCGCGTACTCGGACGCCGGCGGCAACGCCGGAATGCGATCAAATCCGGTGGTCTGCGAGCTCGCGATAACCTTCGTCTCACCGATGAGCTGGCTCTCGGCGATGGCCTTGGAGGACCAAGTGCCCGTGTCGACGTAACAGGCAGCGCGTCCCTTGAGGCGCAAGTTCATCGGCACCATACAGAACTGCATGCTCGCTCCCCCTTGCAGCAGCAGCACCTTGTGCGTCGAGGGGATCCCAATCACCTCGTGGCACAGGGCAGCCGCCTCGGCATGAATCGCGGCGTACGTCGCACTGCGGTGAGAGATCTCCAGGATCGACAACTGCGACTCGAGCGAGGCATCGCCGTCTAC
>JAESSZ010000786.1 GCA_016763875.1 Nannocystaceae bacterium | reverse complement strand
GTCGTCTGCCGATGCGGCACTCGACATCGACTCGCCGCTGACCGGGCCCGCCGAGGTTGCATCTCCGGTAGACGCACCGCCTCCCGAGCTACCGCCCTGCGTCGGAAGCTCTGCCTGTTGAAGGTCGGTACACCCGACAAGGGCGACAACTAGAAATCCAAGAGTCTGCTTCGGTACCATTTCGTACCTCACCCGACCGGCGGTGGTGGCGGTGGTGGCTGGTCATGACACACACCAATCTCGAGAATGATGTACAGCAGGATCAGCTCCTGCGGGGTAAGTCCCTCATGTTGTGACTCGTCGGTGTGGTAGGTGCTGAACATCATCCGCCCACATCCATACTCCGCACTAATCGTCATTGGTCGTGCGGTCGTCGGCGTGCAAGCCAAGCAGGGACCTTCAACCCAGGGATGATGGCCGACATCGACATTGTTGCCGTCGTCATCCTGCACAATGATCGAAGGGGTCCCGTCGATACCTGACCAGTTGTCGACGAGTGCCACTTGCGGCAAGGCCAACAGATTAGGGTGCCCGCCGCCGATGTCCTTGAGGGGGGCGGGCAGCGCCTGCAGCCAGCCGAGCAGGTCGGGATCCAAGATCGTGCCCGTGGTGTCGTAGTAGTCGAGGTCGGGACTACCGAATCTCTCGTGCATCACCTGATAGTTGGGAAATACGTCGTCGAGATATTCGTTGGACCAATCGGTGACGTACCACTTGCCACCATTGGCGACGTACTGTCGAATGTTATCGATACGCGCCTGCGTCAGTGGGCCCATGCCTGTGTTGGCCAGACATGGCACAAAGATGATGTGGTACTCGCTCATCGCGGCGAGGTCGTCGAGCAATGCACCCCCAACGGGCTGCTGCAGCACGTCGAAGTTCTCGCTGCCGCTCACCAGCGCGCCCCCGCTGACCTCGCCCATCCCGATCTTGGCCAGGATGTTGTGAACAGCATCGGTGTCGGTATGCACGACCGCGATTCGGGGGATCCACTCACCTGTGTCGGGGCTCCAGCGCCCGGGCAAATTACTGTCCGTCGCAGCAATTTGGTTGGCCCCCTCGGTGATCTCGATCTCCGTCGAGTGCATGAACTGCCCCTTGGTCACCACGAGGTTGTAGGTGCCAGCCCTGACCGGCAACTCAAACGACCCGTCCGGTTCGGTCAGCACGAAGTTGCTGTCGCAGGGAACACCCACGCACTCGGCGCAATATGTGCCGTCGGGGATCCCTTCGGGCTGGTCCTGGGACACGTAGACCAACGCGCCACTGATCGGGATCTCAAGGTTGGGCGCGAACACGGTGCCAGAGAGCGTCGCGTTCGGGTTGACCGGGTCGCAGTCATCGCCACCCTCACCGTCCGCGCTCGCGTTGCCGCCCGGACTGACGTCGAGTTTGGTGCCCCCATCATCGTCGCCGTCGTCACGTCCGTCACCGTCGCCGGCCGTCGCTTCAGTGGCCGCGACCGTGATCCCGGGGTTTGTAACGCCACTCGGGGTTACGGCCTCGCCGTCGCGGCCATCGCCACCGCAGTTTAGGCCCACGATCAGTGCAGTACTGGCTAAGAACACTCGAGTCTTCATCAACGAACTCCCTCCCATCGCCCCAGCCCCAAGTTTATCGCGTCTCAGGCACAATTTCCCGCCTTCAGCACCGAGCGCGTAGACCGCCCGCAAACGCGTTGCCCAGGCCGTCTCATTTACAGCACGTGTTCTTGCAAGCCGCGTGGCACCATGGCTGCGATGACTGAGTGGTACGCGGACGATGACTTCTGGGCTCGGATCTACCCGGTGCTGTTCTCGCAGGAGCTGTTCGAGCGCGCGACTGGAGAAGTCGACCAGATCATGCAACTGACCGGCGTCACCTCAGGACGCGCGCTAGATCTATGCTGCGGCCCCGGACGGCATTCGCTGCCACTCGCCAGGCGCGGCTTCGACGTGACCAGCGTTGACCTGAGCGCCTACCTTCTCAAGGAGGCAAAAGAGCGCGCCGAGACCGCCGAGCTCAAGATCGAGTGGATCAAGAAAGACATGCGCGACTTCGTCGAGCCCGGCGGCTACGACCTCATCATCAACCTCTTCACCTCGTTCGGGTACTTCCAAACCGAGGCCGAGGAGATGAAGACCCTCAAGAACATAGCGGATTCTCTGGCGGAGAATGGCACCGTCGTCATCGATACGCTCGGCAAAGAAGCGCTTGCAGAACGACTGCACGCCGACAGCCCTCCCGTGGAAGAACGCGACGGATCGTTGCTCATCCAACGCGTGAAGGTTGTGGAAGACTGGTGCCGCGTAAAGACCGAGTGGATCATCGCGACCGAAGACAAAGTCGACCGCGTTCACTTCGAACATACGTTGTACTCCGGCAAAGAACTGCGCGAGTTGATGAACTGGGCGGGGCTTTCCGACGTGTCGCTCTACGGTGACATCGATGGGCGGCCGTATGGGCCCGGAGCGCGCCGCCTCGTCGCGGTCGGCCGTCGCTAAGAAGTGGTAGAATGCCCGTTGGTGCCGCGGGAAGACGATATTGAGACGGTCATTCCGGG
Source organism: Nannocystaceae bacterium (assembly GCA_016763875.1). Classification (GTDB taxonomy): domain Bacteria; phylum Myxococcota_A; class Polyangia; order Nannocystales; family Nannocystaceae; genus JAESSZ01. The sequence goes on along the minus strand of JAESSZ010000786.1, from coordinate 736 downwards.
GGGCGGCACATCCCCTTCACCTGCGGCGCCCGGGTCACCGAGCGCCTCAGTCTCAGGCGTGGACGCGACAGCGCCCGGCCGCGTCGAGTACACGATGCCCGGGCACGACGAAGGCCCGGCACTCGAGCCTCGCCGCACGACGCCAGAGGCGGGCGACCTCATCGGCACGTTCGTCGTTGAGGAACTTCTCGGGCGCGGCGCGATGGGCGTTGTCATGCTGGCGCGCGACACGGATCTCGACCGACGTGTCGCGATCAAACTCCTCGCCGCCGACGAGCTCGATCCGACCGCGAGCGCTCGCCTCTTACGCGAAGCACAGTCGGCGGGAAGCCTCGCGCACCCCAACGTGGTTGCCGTCTACCAGGTCGGCACTCACAAGGGGCAGGTCTACGTTGTCATGGAGTTCGTCGACGGTGGCACGCTCCATGAATGGATCCGCGAGCAGCCTCGCTCGTGGGAGGAGATCGTCGATGTCTACTTGCAGGCCGGCGCAGGTCTCGCGGCGGCGCACCGCCTTGGTTTGGTGCACCGTGATTTCAAGCCCGACAATGTTTTGCTTGACAGACACGGCGTCGCACGGGTCGCGGACTTCGGTCTTGCCCGTCACTTTGAGCATGCGCCCACGTCACCTGATCTCGAACGCACAATCTCGAGCGACACGATTCTGAGCGAAGAGGCGTTGACCGCGACCGGGGCGTTGGTCGGCACGCCCGCGTATCTCGCCCCTGAACTATTC
>JAESSZ010000785.1 GCA_016763875.1 Nannocystaceae bacterium | reverse complement strand
CCGCCGCCACCGCCGCCACCAGCGCCGTAAGACCTCGTCACTCACTGCAGCCCCAAAGAGCTCGTCCCATGGCCTACGAACAACGCATCATTGTGCTCGCCTGCCTCGCCGCCGTCGCCACCGCGACCGGCTGCAACAACAACGACGGTGGTCGCGGCCCCGGAGGATCGTGTGAGTCGATTCTCCCGGGCGACCTCGTGATCAGCGAGATCATGGCCAACCCCGCGGGGTCTCCGGACACGGGCAACGAGTGGTTTGAGATTTTCAATGCCACCGATACCGCGATCAGCTTGAGCGGCGGCGTGCTGGTCTACTCCAAGCCCGACGGTGACAGCCAAAAGCAGCACGAGGTCGACGGCTTGCTCATTGAAGCGGGGGCTTACGCCGTGGTGGGCGGTGCGGTCAACGACCCTGAGCTCCTACCGGCGCACGTCAACTACGGATATGCGCGCGACCTTGGCGACTTCCGCCAGTCCAGCGGCCGCCTCGTGATCGCCTGTGGGGACACGATCATCGACGACGCGCTGTACGTGGCATCAGCGGAGGGCTCGTCCAGAATCTACACGGGCGAACGAACACCGGACGCAACCGCGGCCGACGACCTCAACTTTTGGTGTGACTCCTCTTCGGCCTTTGGCACCGAGCAGTTCGCGACGCCAGGGGCCGCCAACGACGTCTGCGAGGGTGTGGGCAGCCCAACAGAATGCGTCGGGGACAATGGCGAGACCAGAGCCGTGGTGCCCCCCACGGCCGGCGGGGTGGTGATCTCGGAGATCATGCCCAACCCGGACGCTTCTCAAGACGATACGGGCGAGTGGTTCGAGATCTACTTCACACAAGACGCCGACCTCAACGGTCTGACTCTGACTAAGGGTGACGACGATCCGATCCTTATTTTGGACACGGAGTGTCATCACTTCACCGCGGGGAGCTACGCCGTCGTGGCCCGCAGCCTGGATGCCGCGCTCAACGGCGGGCTGCCTCAAGTCGACGGCGTGTTCGGTTTCTCGCTGAAGAACACCGACGGCGACCTCCGCATCGGTTACGGAGACGAAACGCTCGACGAGGTGCGCTGGGGCAGCACACGCGCGGGCGAAGCCACGCAAGTGGACGTCGACTTCTTGACCGCCAGTGGTAACGACGACCTCACAGTGTTTTGCGACGCCACAGAGTCGTACGGCGACGGAGATCTGGGCACCCCAGGCTCCGACAACGGGCAGTGCGAGATTCCTGCGCCAGATGGGCAGTGCTTTGACGACAGCGGCGCACCACGACCGATCGTGACGCCGAGCGTGGGCGACATCGTCATCACCGAGTTTCACGCCAATCCCGATGTGGTGGACGACGGCGACGGAGAGTGGTTCGAAGTGCGCGCCAACGCGACGGTGGACCTCAACGGCCTGGATGTTCGCCGCGCTGTGGACGACGACGCCGAGCCTCTCGTCGCTGGGGACTGCATCTCGCTGCAAGCGGGGGAGTACGCGGTCATCGCCCACGATCGAGATCCTCTGGTCAACGGCGGCTTACCCCAAGTCGATGGACTGTTCGACGACGCCCTGCTCAACAGCAACGGCCGCCTCGCCCTCGAAACCGGAGGGACGATCCTCGATGCGATTACCTGGTCCTCGACACAAGGCGGCGCGAGCATGCAGTTGGCGCCAGGGCTCACCGATCCCGAGGACAACGACGACGAAGCCAACTGGTGCCCGTCGAGCGCACCGTACGGCGACGGCGACTTTGGGTCTCCAGGGACGGACAACCCCGCGTGCGGCGGGGTGTCCAACGGCATGTGCACCGACGGTGGCAACGAGCGTGACCTCGCGGCGCCGTCGATGGGCGACTTGGTCATCACCGAAGTCATGGCCGACCCCAGTGCGGTTGGCGACTCCGACGGCGAATGGTTCGAGGTCAAGAACACCTCGGGGGCCGCGGTCGACCTCAACGGGCTGCAGATGGGCTTCAACAAAGACAACTCGGCGGCCGAGCTGCCCGGCGACGGGGAGTGCATCACGTTGGACGGTGGCGCCTACGCGGTACTTGCCGGCAATGCGGAGATGGCCACCAACGGCGGTCTTCCTGCCGACACGATCGATATGGGGTTCTCTAGCCTCGGCAACTCCGAACGCACACTGTGGATCGGCTACGGCGAGACGCACTGGGACGAGCTGCTGTACGCCGACCCCAGCGCGGGCGTCGCGTGGTCCGTCGACCCAGATGCGGAGACCACCGAGGGCAATGACATCGCCCAGAACATCTGTGAGGCCGAGACCCTCTACGGCGACGGCGACCTCGGTACACCAGGTGCGGCCGGGCCCACGTGTCCGGGCTCGATCCGCGAGGGGCAATGCCTCGATGGCGGTAACCCGCGGGACATCGTCTCGCCCGTGGCCGGAGACGTCGTGATTACCGAATGGCTGCCCAACCCCAGCGTCGTCGGCGACCCCCAGGGCGAGTGGTTCGAGGTCTACTTCGACGCCGAGGCGGACCTCAATGGGCTGCAACTCTCGCGTGGTGGCACCGGCAACTGGACACTCGAAGACACGTTGCTCGACGGCGACTGCCTGTCTGTCGCGGCCGGGACCTACGTTGTGTTCGCTCGCAACCCCGACACCATGACCAACGGGGGCCTGCCGGCCGTCGATTTCGAGTTCAACTTCTCCCTCAACAACAGCAACAACGGCCTTGCGGTAGGACTCGACGACACCTTCCTGGACGAGTTGGACTACGCCAGCAGCACGGACGGCTCAGCGACGCAGCTGGACGCAGGCGTCGCGTTGGCACCCGCCAGCAACGACGTGCCCGGCAATCTCTGTCCGGCTACGGCGCCCTACGGGGACGGGGACAACAACGGCAGCCCTGGTGCCGCCAACGCGGGATGCTGAGCACGGCCCGAATCAATCGGCCTCCGACAATGCTTCGTGGTAAGAGCACGGCGTCGATGCGACGCGCGTTGTCCCTACTTGTGCTCGCCGTCGGAGCGTCGGCGGGCCTGAGTGCCGCCTGCGATTCAGATGACGATGGGTCCATCTGCGGACCGACACAGGCCGAGGTTGTGCGGGTCATCGACGGGGACACCGTCGAGCTCGCCGACGGCCGACGCGTTCGTTACCTGCTGGTGGACACGCCCGAGGTCACCGGTGGCAAAGACGAGTGCTACGGCGCCGAGGCGCGCGACTTCAACCGGCAGACGGTCGAAGGAAAAACCGTCACGCTGATCTACGACGAGGCGGAATGCACGGACCGGTACGACCGACTCCTGGCGTTCGTCGAGGTGGCGGGCCGTGATGTGAACGCACTGCTCATCGAGCGTGGTTTCGCCCAAGTGCTGTACATCGCGCCCTCGGGTGAGGATCGCAAAGCCGAGTACGAGGTACTGCAGGCAAGAGCCGAGGCCGGACTCGCCGGTCAATGGGGCGCATGCCAAGACGACTAATCGCTCGGTTCGTGGACGCCGCGTGCATGCGCAGTCGGGCGTACTGGCTGCGTGTGGCGCCCATTCTCGCCGCGGTGGCCGTCGTGGTTGGCGTCGTCCCGACCGCGGCCGCGATCGAGTACGAGGTTTTTGTCGCAGTCGACAACGACGAAGAGCTGCTCGACCTCTACAACAGCGAGACGATCGGCGAGGACACGTTCAATACGCTCGTCGAGCTGCTGCGGCGCGGCACCAACCTAGAGACCGCCAACCGCGAGCAGTTGTACTCGCTGCCCAACCTCACCTACGCAGAGGTGGATGCGATTTTGGCGTACCGAGACGAGGCCGGCCGTATCGGTGACCCAGCCAACCTCGTGGTCGCCGACGCAATCTCGCGCCGCAAGCTCGCCGCGATAGCGCCCTTCATCATGGGTCCGCCGAAGGACAACGCCAAGATCGGCGTCAGTGGTTTTGCCAAGTACGAGGTCGTCTACGCGCCGGGCGATACGGTCGCTCCGCCGATGTTCCTGCAGGCTCGGATCAACACCCTTCGGCATCTCACCGTCGGTTTCGCTGGTGGCCTCGAACGATCGCGCGTCTCCAACGTCGTGTACGACCCGGCACGCGACTCCCTGTCCGCCGACGGCCCCCGCGCCCGGCTTCGACTGCCCAAGTACTTTGCCCAATGGGACACCGAGAATTGGGGGGTCATCGCGGGCACGTATCGGATCGGTTTCGCCCAACGGCTCGTCTTCGACACGACGAACCGATACACGCCCAACGGGTTTTTCCTCGACCACACGGTGCAGCGCCGTTACGACTTG
>JAESSZ010000784.1 GCA_016763875.1 Nannocystaceae bacterium | reverse complement strand
GAGCAACGACGCAGTAGTCCCCAAGCACGCCAAATTCGTCGCGCGTATCGCAGGCCTCTCGGGTGAGATGGCCCCGCCACGACGGGTACTCGGTTCGCGAAGTGAAGCGAGTCTGGAGCACGCCGTCGCCGCTGCCCGGATTGCCCAGGAACTGGTTGACGATCGCGCCCGGACCGGACGGCACGTCCAAGTCGACCGCAATGTTGATGATGTCCGTCAAGACCGTCAGCAGCTCCGCTGAAGAGGTTGCCTCCCACGCACACGCGGTCCCCTGGTTGCTCGGGTCGGCGCACGTATCCCAGTCGTTGGCCGACGTGTCGCCACACGGATCGCCGCAGCCGACGCCGCCAGAGCAGGCGCCCGCGGCGGCGCACGCCATGTTGTTGATCTCCGGACTGCCCGAGAGGAAGAAACCGACCACGTAGGTCTCGATGCCGACCGTGTTGCGCAGTGCCGCGAGGCGCTCGTACAGGTCAGCACCGCCTTCGCTGGATGGATACGGTTCACCGTCAGAGATGAGGACCGCCGCTGTCGGGACACACACGGCGTCAGGGGTCACGTTGGTGACGAAATCGAGATAGCTCGCGATCGAGGTGTGCGAATCGTAGTCGTTGGACTGTACCGTCGAGGCGGGCACGGCACCGACGATGCTGGCCCACGGCGTGGGGCCAGCGGCATCGACTCCGCCGTGAATCATCTTGGCGGTTCTTCCGAGGACCTCGTTGCGCGACTCAAGGATATCGAGCGGACCGGCGGGAACCCCACCGGGCAGGTTGTCGATGTAGAACGGCGCGTACAACTGCGCCTGATAGAGACCCGTCGCTGAGGCAATGCCGCCCAGATCGGCCCCGTCGTAGGCCGGTGACAGCGTGTGCTGTCCGTATCCAGGGAAGCCGTCGACATACGGCCAGTAGTAGAAGTCGTTGTCGTAGACCTGCGCGTCCTTGACCACATTCGAGGTGCCGTAGTCCCCCGTGCTGGCGTACGTGATCGCACGAGTGGGGTCGGTCACAAGGTTCGGCTGGAACTGAATGCCGACGAAGTGGTCAAACCACTGCACGGCCCGAAACCCATTTGCCCATTCGGGGATGTCGCTAGCGTTCACCAGCGGCGAGGCGCCGATGCTGGCGATGTCCTGGCTATTGGCGGAAACGGTGCTGCCAACCCCGAGGCTGTCCCAGCGCAGGTAAGGGTAGGGCCGCACCTCGTCGCCCTGACACAAGTGCCATCCGCCGGTATTGCCCTGGCTGACGATGTCGGTGTCGCCAGCGTAATTGAAACTCGTCACCCACTCGAAGCGTCGTCCACCCGCGCAAAGGTTCGGCAACGTCGCAGGATCCCAGCCCTGACGTTGATCGAAGGTCATCAACGCGTAAGTCGCGTCCTCGCCCGTCGCCAGGACAACGTTTTGGATCGCGTTGCGGGCAGAGGCGAGTCGGCTCTCGCGGTTGGTGCCCTCGTTGGCGACGGCCTCGCACTCGTCCCAGTTGCAGTTCTCAGAGGTAGCCTGGGCGCGCAGAGACATCGAGCCCGAGGTGTCGAGCACGAACAGGATGCGTGGCCGGACGTCGACGGTCGTGCCAGCAGTTCGAACGATGTAATAGGGGTACAGACGGGCGCTGGACTCTGGCGAAACCGCCACGACTCCCACCACCATCAGCGCGAGTACCGCAATTTTCAGCGCACCCACCGCAAGCCTGTTTCGTCCGCTTCGCTTTTTGTCCGTCCTGCGCGTCATACGCACCCACCCCTTGTTGCGGACCGGCAAGGCCCCCGCGCATGACTTGCACGGCGCATGCCGCAGCGGTGCGCCAGGTGACCTCGCAGACTTGCTGCACGTAGATGTAGTGTCCATTACATTTTGGGTCGACGGATGCCGCAACCAAGTCGACCTCTGCGCAAAAAGGTAAGAGTTGCCGCGACTCGCCCCAAAGACCGGTGTCTGTGCCAGATTGTCATGGGCCTGCGGACAGCGTGACAGGGCGACGAAACCGGGGGGGGCGGCACCGTGACCTCGATGCCGCAACTCGCTTGGAACACTGAATATGCTGGAGAACACGAGACTGGAATGAGTCTTGCTCATGTTATCTCCGCCCCCCCGGGAGGAACGAAGCCATGACCGCTACCGAGACAACCTCTGCAAGAGACCACGCCCCTACCGTCCTCGTTGTGGACGACGAGGTCGCAATCGTGGACGCGTTGTCCAAGGTGCTGGCGAAGGAGGGATTGCGCGTGGTCACCGCGAGCGGCGGCCAACAGGCACTCGAGATCATCCGACGCCAGCCCATCCAACTCATGCTTACCGATCTTCGGATGCCGGGCATGGGCGGAGACGACCTCCTCAAGGCGGTCAAAGCGATCGCCCCGGAAGTCGAGGTCGTAATGATGACCGCGTACGGCAGTGTCGAGACTGCGGTCGAGGCGATGAAGCTTGGCGCCTACGACTTCATCCAAAAGCCACCCAAGCGGGCGACCGTGGTCGCGACCGTCAAAAAGGCGCTCGATAAGGCCGCCCTGGTGGCCGAAAACCACAGCCTTCGCGCTCAATTGGCGGCGGCGACCCACCGGGAGATCGTTGGCAACAGTCAGGTCATGCGCAGCACGCTTGAGATGGCCAAGCAGGCCGCGAACTCGACCGCGACGGTCTTGCTGCTGGGGGAGAGTGGCACGGGCAAGGAATTGCTCGCGCGCTACATCCACACGCACAGCCCGCGGGCGTCCAAGCCGATGATACCCGTCAACTGCGCTGCGATGCCGGAGACGATTCTTGAGTCCGAGCTATTTGGCCACGAGAAGGGGGCATTCACCGGGGCCATTCGGTCCAAGGACGGCCGCTTCCTCGAGGCACACGGCGGCACGCTCTTCCTCGACGAGATCGCGGAGATCAGTCCAACGGTGCAGGTCAAACTGCTGCGTGCGTTGCAGGAGGGAGAGATCGCACCGGTCGGAGGCCGGACGGTCAAGACCGATTTCCGGCTGGTGTGCGCGACCAATCGGGACCTGACCACCGACGTCAAGGCGGGGCGCTTCCGGGAAGACCTCTTCTATCGTATCAACGTCATCCCGATCCGTATCCCGCCGTTGCGAGATCGGATTGAGGATGTCCCGTTGCTCGCCGATCACTTCCTGCGTGTGTACGCCACCAAGCACAACAAGCCCGCGCAGGGTTTCTCCGACGAAGCAATGCACTTGATGGCGAACTACGGCTGGCCGGGCAACGTGCGCGAACTGGAAAACGCGGTGGAACGGGCTGTCGTGCTGACCCGCGGCAACCGCTTGGGTGCCGATGACCTTCCCCCGGAACTCCGCGATCCGCAGGCTGGGCACGGACGACAGGTGACCTTTTGCGTCGGCGCGCAGTTGGCCGAGGTTGAGCGTCGCATGATCCAAGAGACGCTCAAGTTCACGCGCGGCGACAAACGCCTGGCGGCTGACCTGCTTGGCATCGCGACCCGCACGATCTATCGCAAGCTGGAGTCCGGGTTCATCAAAGAGGACGCCTATCGTGCGCCTTCTGCCGCTACCGCTGCCGCCGAAGGTGAGACGAGCTCGCAAACCTCGCCTGCGCACCCGGACGGCGACGCCGAGACCGACGTTCTTCACTAGCGAGAACCCCGACCCCCTAACGCCGAAAGTCCGCCGATGGAAGCGCTGTTCAAGAAGTACTTCTGGGTCCTCCAGACCCTGGGCATTGCTGCCGCCACCGGGCTTGCGGCCAGCGCGGTCACGACCCAGTTGGGTACGAATTTTCTGCTCGATGTCGGGGTGGCCGCTGAGCCAGACGAAGATGATGACGGCGACGAGGACGAGGACGAGGACGAGGACGACGCCAAGGCCAAGGCGAAGAGCAAACGCAGCAGTCTGAAGTTCGGCTCCAACCCGTTTGGGGCGATGACCGCCAAGAAAGACGCCAAAGACCGCACCGCTGAGAAGGTGATGGCTCGCAACGTTTTTTGTCCGACATGCCTACCGCCGGTGCCGGAGGGCGAGGAGCCCGTGACCAGCAGCGGCCCGATGGAGCCGGGTCGTATCGCGCCGGGCGAGATCAAGAGCAAGCTCAATCTACGGTTGATGGCGACCCTCGAAGCTGAGGACCCGCAGTATTCGTTCGGGACGATCTACGACGGCGACGAAGGAGTGACCGGCTTGTACGGGCGTGGTGACACGATTCGTGCCGGGGTTGTGATCGAAGGTATCGACCAGGGGCTGGTGCACCTGCGCAACCAAGCGCAGTTGGAGTACCTGGAGATTGGCACCGTGGTCGAGACGCCCAAACAGCCGTCGACTGCGAAGGAAGAGAAGAAAAAGAAGAAAAAGAAGAAGAACGACCGGGCGATTCCAGGGGCGGAGGACGCGATTAACTGTCCTAGCGACAACCTCTGCATTATTCAACGCTCGTTTGTCGATCAGATTCTTTCCAATCCCGCCATGCTCGCAAAGCAGGCGCGGGTCGTGCCGAGCCAGAAGGACGGCAAGACCCAAGGCTACAAACTCTACGGTATTCGTCGAGGGACGCTGCCGAAACTCCTGGGCCTCAAGAACGGGGACATGATCACCTCGATCAACGGCCAGGAGCTGACTTCGATCGACAAAGCGATGGCGCTGTACACCAAACTGCGCCGTGCCTCGCAGCTTGAAGTCAACATCATCCGCAAGGGAAAAGCGATGACCAAGGAGATTCAAATCCAATGAGACTGCCACTGGTGATTGCCAGCACGCTGGCGCTCTCGTTACCCCTGGTGCCCGAAGCGTTCGCGGCACCCCCGACGCGTGGCTCGACCACTCGGCCGGCGCCGGGCAAGCCCGCGACTCGTGGCGGCACACCTGGCGCTGCGCCAGTCGTTGGCGGTGAGCTATCGGGCGACGAAGGCGGCGGTCGGTACAACAGTTGTAAGCGACAGCCCAAGGGCGCCCGCTTTCGCATCACCCTGCCGGAGGAGGCTGAACTCAAAGACCTCGTCAACTGGATGAGTTCGATCAGTTGTCAGAAGTTCATCCTCGACCTCAAGGCGCGGTCCGGCAAGGTGACGATCTTGTCGCCCGAGGCGGTGACTATCGAGGAGGCCTACGCGGCCTTCTACGCTTCGCTGCAGACCATGGGGCTCACGGTGGAGCCTTCGGGCAAGTACTTCAAGATCGTCGAGACCACCGACGCCAACTCGCGCACGCTTCCGGTCTACACGCCAGGCTCGCGGGCGCCGACCAACGATCGCTACGTGACGCAGTTGTATCGCACCAAGAGCGACGACAACGGCGACATCGTTGGCGTGATCAACAAACTGAAGACCAAGCAAGGCTCGGTCGAGGTTGTTGGCAACCTGCTTATTATTACGGACACGGGGACGTCGATTGCACGATTGCTCAAGATCGTGAAGCAGATCGACAAGACGGTGCGCTCGGGCACCAATATGGTGTTCTTCTTCCAACTGCAGCACGCAGACCCGGAAGAAACGGCTGCGATCGTGCGCGAGGTGTTCGGCGAGAAGGAAGCGCCGACCAAGGCCAAGGCCAAGTCCAAGGCCAAGAAACCCTCGAAGGGGCGGAGCAAAGCCAAGGACGTTGGCAACGGTGAAGCGGTCTATTCGGCGGTCATCGTCGACGAACGCACGGGAACCCTCATCGTCGTCGCCGCCGAAGAGGACTACAACGTCATCCGTCGGCTTATCGAACAACTCGATGTTGCTCTGATTGGAGCGAGCACGGGGCGTATTCACGTCGTGCCGCTCAAGAATGCGGACCCTGAAGAGGTGGCTTCGGTCTTGATGCAGCTGGGGCAGGGCGGGGCACGTGGTGGCTCTGGCGCTCGCGGTGGTCGAAACACCGGCAACTCGACCAATGCCGCGCAGGGACCTGCGTCGGCCGAGTTGTTCTCGGGTGACATCAAGGTGACGGCGGACCCGGCCACGCGGTCGCTGGTCATTCTCGCTTCGCAGTCCGATTTCCGAGCGCTACGCAAAGTCATCGATGCCTTGGACCGCGAGCGTAAGCAGGTCTACATAGAGATCTACTTGCTGGAGTTGTCGATTGGGCACGACATTGCAGGCGGCGCCTCGGGGCACTTTGGTGCGCCTTTCGACGTCAGCGGGGGGCAAGGCTTGGGTTTTGTGGCGTCCGCGCCCGATCCATCGAGCAACTCCCTGATCATCAACCCGGCGATCCTCAACGGCATCGCCGCGGGCGCGTTGGGTCCGGAAGTGCCCGGTTCGGGTCAGTTCCTGGGCTTGGGCCGCGACATCCCTTCGTTCGGTGTGGTCATCCAGGCGGTTCAATCCAATACCGACGTGAACCTCGTCGCTTCGCCGCACCTGTATACGGCGGACAACCAAGAG
>JAESSZ010000783.1 GCA_016763875.1 Nannocystaceae bacterium | reverse complement strand
GTGTCGGGGGTGTGGTGCAGCACTCCGTAGCTGTAGACGATGTCGAACGAGGCGTCCTCGAACGGTAAGTGCTCGGCGTCGGCTTGGCGAACCTCGGCCGACAAGCCAAGTCGGGCCAACCGCTCCTTGGCCAAGGCGACCCCAGTCTCGGTCAGGTCAACGCCCGTTGCCCGGGCACCGTGCTGCACCCACTGCACGAAGTCCGTGCCCGCCCCCACACCGACCTCGAGCACGTCGCGATCGCAGCCACGCTCAAAGCGTGCGAAGCCAGGAACGTGGTGATCCTGGGCGTAGCGCTCACGGGTGAGCTGCTCGAAGAACGCGGTGCGATCGCCCTCGGCGATACCGCGGCTGCCGCACGGGTCCGTGTCCCAGTGCTTCGCAACCGCGTCCTTGAGGTCCGCCACGACTGCGCCACCTACTGGTCCATGTCGTTGGCGAGATCGGGTAGCAGCGGACTGCGCTCCCCCGAACACACCAACCACAACTGAAACGCGGCACGCGTCATCGCAATGTGCAGCAGGTGACGCGATGGTTCGGTCTCGGGGTAGTTCTGCCGCGTCGGGTCGAGAATGACCACGTAGTCGAACTCGAGCCCTTTGACGTGGCGAACATCCGTGACGTCGATTCCGGCCGTAAACGTGAAGTTCTGGCGGTCCACCCGACGAAGCTTGGGGACTTCGGCAATCCGCAGCGCGTCGTAGTACATGTCCGCTTGCTGAGGATAACGGGTGATCAACGCGACGCTCGCCGACGGCTCACGCTGCACCAAGGCCCGCAGAGCCTCACCGAGAAACGCGACGGCTTCCCCCTGGTCGGTCACGTCGAAGTAGCCCACGGGTGCGCCCGGCCGCGCGATGAGGTCGTCGCTTGGATCGTGCAAGGGTCCCAGGACATGCTGGGACAGCGCCATCACCTCGCGCGTCGAACGGTAGGTGATCCTCAACGGTTGGATCTCGACGTGCGGCAGTCCGGCATCCGCGAGGAGCTGCGGCCAGTCGGTGAAGCCGTTGTCGAAGATCATCTTCTGGGCCCGGTCGCCCGCGATAGTGACGCTATTGCCCGCGGTCACGGCGTTGAGCAGCACGCGGACCTCAAGCGGACACAAGTCCTGCGCCTCGTCGATGACCACGTGTTCGTACTCGAACCGCTTGCTCCCGACAAACAGGCCACCGTGCTTCATCTGCAGTAGACGCAGCAAGATCGCGTCGTCTTCGCCGTCGAGGGCAACGTCCGGCACAGGCGCATCCGGGTCTTTGTCGCCGTCGGTCTCCAACTCGACCTTGCGTGCACACCAACGCACGATGGTATCGACCTCGCGCGAGGTGAACGCTCCCTCGGCGAGATCCGCAATACTCTGGCGAATACGAGACTCGTTGGTGTTGAGTTCGAGCCAGTCCGCCACCACATCGCGAACCTGCTCCCGAGCGGCGCGCAACACGGTCGTCGCCGCTTGCTTCGTTCGCGGCGGTAACGCGCTGCCACGACCCGTCGCAACCCACTCCATGATGCGCGTGACCCGGACAACGGGGGCCATCTTGTGCCACGAATCCCACAACTCAAGCACCTTCTCTCCGGACGACCGCGTCGCCACCCGCTCTTGCAGCTGGGCACGGATGTCGGCCATCTGTTCCCGGACGATAGCCTCCAGTTGCCGGATCACGACGGGGTGCTTCTTGAAGCGACTGACCGCCTCGGGCGTGCTGTCGCTGTAGCGCAACTCGATCGACAGCTTCACCCGCTTGATGAGCTGCGAGGACCACCGCCGATACGTCGTCACGGTCACGCCATCCACGCCGAGCGATGGCAGGACGTGGCGGATGTACTGCACCAGGGCCTCGTTGAAGACCACGATGAGCATCTTGCGCGGCGCAAAGCGTCGCGGCTCCTGAAAGGCGAGGTAGGCCACGCGATGCAGCGCCACCGTGGTCTTGCCGGAGCCCGCGCCACCTTGAATCAGGACGATGCCCGACTCAGGCCGAGTGATCAGCTCGAACTGCTGCTTGTCGATGAGCGCCGTGATCTCTTGTAGATGCTTGTCGGCGCTGATGAGCTCGTCGTCGCCATGCACGCCGAGTTTCCGCTTGCTGATCCGGGCTGCGGTGCCGCTGCCTCCCTCGAGCGTGGGCTTGGCTGCCCCCTCGGCGGCGCGCCATTGCCCAGCACGCGTGACTGCGAACGTCCCCTGGGGCGCGGCAATGCGACGCAACTGTCCCTGACTCACCGCCAGGCTGCGGCGCACGAGGATCTGCCCCTCGATGCTGCGATTATCGAAGGCTTCGTCGTACTCGTCCGACTCCACGTACCGGTAGTACAGCCGACTCACCGGTGCGTTGCGCCAATCAACGATCGTCACCCCGTCCCCGTTGTCGAGCAAAGTGTTGCGTCCGATGAGCACGTCGCGCTCGCGCCCGCTTCGAGCCTCGCGCAGCCGCAGATGTCCAAAGTAGGGACTGTTGGGATCGGTCGGAACGCTGCGCCCCTGACCGCGTTTTCTGCTCAACGCGGCAACCTGGTGCATCTGATCGATGAGCGAGGGAACGTCCTCTTCCTTCGCCTCCGCGATGAGGTCACGCAACTCGATGAGCTGCGCATCGAGGTTCTCTATCTTGTCCGGCGAGACCGCGGCGTCGGCCTTGAGCCGGGCCCGCACCCTTTCCAAGATACCGAGTTCATCTCTGATGATCTCTTGGCCCTCGCTTGGCAACGTGGGCTCGTCGGGCTTCGGCGTCGACTCTGCTGTCCCTCCCGGCATAAGTCCTGTTGCATATCAAACGTCGGAGCCGGTTCCAATGGGCACGCCCAAATTGAAAAAACCCCCGAGGCCTTCCTCGGGGGTTTCAATGTGGCACGGCGCGGGCTGCGGCTAGCGCTTGCGTCGCCGACGGCCGAGACTCAGAAGCCCCAGCCCAAATAGCCCGAACATCCAGCCGTCGGGGGCGTTGCTGTCGGTGGTGCAACTGCAGCCACCGGGGTCGGTCGCTCCCGCCGAATCGGTGTCGGTGTCGCCGTCGTCACTCCCGCTATCGCCGACCGGCGTTGTGGTGACGGGCGCCGTCGTGACAGCCGCGCCCGTGCTGGTCCCCTCACCGGAGCTGGCTGTTGCGCCCGTGGTGGTCGGCTCGCCCGACGTATCGTCGAGGCCTTGCGTCGTCCCCGCGGCGGTCGTATCGCCCGCCGTCAAACCCATCGTGTCG
>JAESSZ010000782.1 GCA_016763875.1 Nannocystaceae bacterium | reverse complement strand
TTCGTACACCCGGTCAGCGGTGAGAAGATGGTCTTCGAGTCTCCGTTGCCGCAAGCGCTGGTGGACGCTCGCGATGCGCTGCTGGGGATCGGCTGAGGCGCCGTCTATTGTTCACGTTGGCGTTGTCTATCGTTGCTCGCGCAAAGCGCGCGGATGATGCGTAACCATCCGTAAATACGCCTATTTCGAGGTCGAAGCTGGCGCCTTTGTGTTCGATGTTCGGCTTTTACCGTTGCGTGTGGCTTTTTGAACGCCTACCGTTGAAAGGTAGACCAAAGGTGTGCCGATGAAGACCGCAGCACAGGAGCAGCGCGCGATTGCAGAGCGACAGGCCAATGTTGTGGCTCAGGCCGCGGGCTTGCCACTCCCGCATCCGAACGAGGTGGACGCGCTGATGCCTCGGCTGCAAGCAGATGCCACGTGGGCTGAGAAAAGGGCTTGGCACCACGAGGTCCACCGCCTTTGCGCCCCGTAGCGGCCACGACGTCAATGCGTGACGGCGATCTGGCGCTGATCCTTGAGGCTGCCAGCTTCTTTGGGAGCAAGGGCTACAACGCCACGATCATCGGTGGGAAGGCAGTTGCGGTGTACGCCGAACTTTCTGGGGTGGAATCAATCTCCAAGGACCTCGACGTCTATGTCACTGAGGCCCAACAGCAACGTCTTTTCGTAGAGGCCGCCAAGGTGCCCGGCGTCCAGGTGGTGAGCAAGCCTCAGCCTCGGTCCCTTCGAGTCCTGGTTCTAGACTGGAAGGGACTGGAGGTTGACGTACTCATCTCAAGTGCGGGGCTGCCACCGCCTGAGACGGTTTGGAAAACCGCGTGGAAATACCCGAAACATCCACATGTTCGCATCGTGGATCCGTTCAGCCTTCTGAAAAACAAGCTTCAAGTCAACCGACCCAAAGACCAGCCCCACATCAAGATCCTGCACGCCTATGTGGAGGGGCTTATTAAGACAGCTTTTGAGGCCAGGTGGCCTAAGCGGCTTGAGTACGGCAAGAAGTTTTTGGATGCCACCGGGTCTACGAAGATGCCCGGCGACCTGTTTGATTTTGTTGCTCCGTTTGCCGATCGCGTGGTTGGGCCGTTTCTAGTTCAGACCGCACCCAGCCGAGAGGCCGCACTGCGGGCGTGCGGCTTCATGCCCGCCCCAGAGCAGGTGGCGGTCCTGAGCATGATTGAGCGTGTGCACCCGAGTAAGCGCGCCTGAAAAACGTGCAACGCTGACCCACTTCGGTGTGACACTGCCGACGGCGCGCGCGTACAATGGTTTGCGCGTGCTCGACCGCTCAACACAACTTGGCGGGGTGCCCGGTCTCGTCCATGGTTTTTCCGATCGCCTCGGCGGCGTGTCGACCGGGCGCTTCGCGACCCTGAACCTCGGTAAACGCTGGGGGGATGCGCCGCAGGCGGTGCTCGACAACCACGCCCGGTTGGCTGCGGCAGGCGGGTTTTCGCCCGAGGCGCTGCGGAGCGTGGTGCAGGTCCACGGCGCCGAGGTCATGGCTGCTGCGGCGTTGTCCGCCGATAGCCGCGCGGACGGTCTGTCTTGCGCGCGGGGCGACCGCCGCGTCGTGTCGGTGATGACGGCAGACTGCGTGCCGATCCTGCTCGCTGATCGCGAAGGGACGGTGGCCGCTGCGGTGCATTCTGGTTGGCGAGGCACCGCGGCGGGGATCGCCGCTGTGGCCGTGCGCGAGCTCGTGGACCGGGACGCGCGGCCGGGGTCCCTCGTCGCGGCGATCGGCCCATGCATCGAGCAGGCCGCGTTCGAGGTCGGTGATGAGGTCGCGGCCCAGTTCGATCCCGCATTCGTCGTACGCCACGGCGACGACAATCCGCACGTTGACCTGGTCGCGGTCGTTCGCGCTCAGCTCATCGAGGCCGGACTACAGCCCTCGTCGATCGAGCGCATCGGCGGGTGCACACACGCGCACCCGGACCGCTGGTTTTCGTTTCGACGTGACGGGGCAGGCATCGGGCAGATGCTGTCGTTCATCGGCTACCCGTAGTTCGCCCCGCCGCAACTACTCGGCGGTCTTGGTGCCGTCGACGCCCATCTTCGAATACGAGTCGGCGAGGCCACCCGACGAAGGCGTCACCATCGCGATGATCGAGAACACGATGATCCAAACGAAGAACAACCCAAAGCCGCCCATGAGCAGCATCTGGGCGATTCCGGCGGCATCGCCGATCGGAGGCTTGGTGGATGACAGTTCCCACTTGTTGTCTGCGATTTCAGCTGCGGACATGTTGGCTTTCCTTGTTCCGAATCACGTGGGCCATGCTCGCGTCACCAAAATTGGGCCCCACATGGGGAAGAGCGATCACGGACGACAAAGCACCGTACCACGGCGCCGTTTTTCCAAACAAGCGAGACACCCTCGGTCGCCGCGGGTTGCGCGCGCCACCGTTTTTCTTGAAGATCGCGAGGCCTGGCCAAGCCGGCCTCAGTGAAGATCGAGCCCGTAGGCTGGCAAAATCTCTCCGTTGAGCGACTGCAGTTGCACCAGTGCTTTGAGGTAAGCGACCTGCGCGTTGAGCGCTCCTGCCGAGGCCTGGTCAACCTCGTCGATCCGCTCGAGCACATCGAAGTTCGTCGAGCGCCCGACGTCGAACCGGGCCTGCTCCGCGGCGAGATTCTCGGTCGCGAGTTCGAGCGAGATCTCGGAGACCTCCATGACCTTGGAGGTTGTTCGCAGCGCGTTGGCGGCTCGAATCACGCCGGACGCGACTTGTTGGCGAACCTGCGCGAGTTGGATGCGGGACTTCTCGATCTGCTTGAGCGCGATCTGATGCTGCGCCTTGGGACCTCGGTTTTGCACATCCCAAGTCAGCGTGAGGTTGCCCGATAGCGTCCAGTCGGCGAGCAGGCCGTTGCCCGCCACCGTGTCGGAGAAGACGTTTCGAAACGCTTCGCCCCAACTGCCTTGCGAGCCCGGGTCGCCCGTCATCGCGTTGGGGATGGTGTCGACACTACGGCCTTGCGGCGTGAACGTACCGGACACGTCCAACTGCGGCAGTTTATTGTTGGCGGCGACGAGCTCGTCGATGCGGCGACTGGCGATGGCCAACTGCAACTGCCGGACCTGTGGGTTGTTCGCGAGCGCGCGTTCCATCTCAGAGTGCGTGTCGACCGCGCGCGGGCGGACCACCGGATCGGTCATCGGCATCACCCCCAACACGTCGCGGTCGGCGAACTGCTGACCGATGAGTGTGCGCAGGTTGAGGCTCGCATCGAGCAAGGCGCCCTCGGCCGTGATGACGTCGCTCACGCGGACGGCCACCGATTGTTCCACGGCCTTGGCGTCGACGGGCGAGAGCCGTCCCGCGGAGACCAGTGCCCGCGTGCGCTCAAGCTGTTTTTGCGCCAAAGCCACGCTGCGGCGCTTGTTTTCGAGGTCGCGGTGCGCAAACAGCAGGTCCCAGTAGGACGTGACGATGTCGCGCACCAGGTTCTGCGCGGTGACCTGTTGCGCGGCTTCGGCCGAACTCGTCGCGACCTTGGCGCGATTGATGTCTGCGCGGTTGACCCGCAGCCCCGCGCCTCGCAGCAGCGGGTGCGACAACGTCAGGCGCGGCACGAGCGAATAGCTCGCGAGCGTGGTTACGCCCGAGCCGGGATCGAACGGATTCACCGGTTGGTCGGTCTTGGTTCGCGTTGCACCGAGGTCGAATTTGATCGTGCCGCCGGTCTGGAACTTGCGCTGCACACCGAAACTGGCCCCGACGGTTCTCGACCCGTTTGCGAACTGGAACGCCGAACCACGCTGCGGGGACTCGCTGATCGAGCCGTTGATCCCACCAGTGATGAACACGTCGTACGCGCCGAGTGCCGCGAGCACCTGCGATTCGCTGATCTCGATATCGACGGCGTTGGCGCGCAGGTCCATGTTGTCGCGCACCGCGTACGACAGCACCTCGGACAGCTCAAGCGGATCGCTGGGGAACGGTGGCTCGTAGTCATCCGCGAGTCGGGTGACCTTGTTGGTGAACGCGTCGTCGTTCGGCGGTGGCTCGGGCGCTTTGGTGGCGGCGGTTTCGGTCTCCGTTGGAGCGTCGTCACCTGCGGACCCATCGTCCGCAGACCGGGTGTCCGTAGACCCGGGCGTGGCAGTACTCGTATCGGCGGGCGAGGCCGTCGAAGGGTCTTCACCGGCCACTGGCGCAAGCAACGACCATGCGCCGGAAGAGATCGGCGAGGGGGAATGGGCGGCGAAACTGGCCGAGGCCAGCGTGAGCATGAGCGTGAGTTGTGCCACGATGTTGGTCGGCCGTACGCGTCAAGGAGGCGGATAACCTTGGGGCCGCCGCGGGTCAAGGCGCTAACGGCCACCTGACCGTGTTCACCGGCCAAAATCGGCCGACTTTCCTGCGGTCTGTGTGCCGTTAGACGACGCCGAGCGGGCTCGGGTTTCGTTGTCGTCGCCGTAAGCCAGCGGACGTTGTCCCGTTGCTACCTGCGAGGAGCAATGTTTCTCTGTGACCCCGGCCCCGATGGCCACATCCCCCGATGCCGCTGGAACCTTCTCCGCGGCAAACACGCAGACCGCACACGCGCGGTCTGTCGGCCGTCGCAGTCCCCGAGACCACCGCGTGCATGGATCGACGATCGATGGTCTCAGTCATGAAGAGGAGCGAGCGCTTGTCGTGCGGGCGCAGGCTGGCGACGTCTCGGCGTTTCGTGAGCTGTATCAACGCTTCGCGCCCGCGGTGCATCGCTACGCGGTCATTCCGCTGGTCCACGACCGGACGTTGGGCGAGGACTTGTTGGCGGACACGTTTGTCCGGGCGATGGAGAACATCGGTCGATTCCAATGGCAGGGCAAAGGTGTGCTGCCTTGGCTTATCCGCATCGCCAAGAATCTTTGCCTGGACCATCTCCGCAAGTCCGGTCGCGTCACTGGCCTGGACCCGGACATGGCGCAGGTGGTCCCCGACCCGCAGGGGATCGACGGGGAGCGACTCACCGCACAGCGAGAGATCACCGATCTCATGCGCGAGCGCATCGAGGTTTGTTTTCGGGACGCCAATCCGCGCTACCGCAAGGTGCTCGAACTCCGGTTGGTTTCGGGGCGAGCGAGAGACGACGCGGCAAAAGAAATGGAAGTGTCGATCGGTACGTTGGACGTCTTGCTCTTCCGCGCTTGCAAGGCGTTCCGGAAAATCTACATTCAACGCTACGGCGAGGCGCCGGGGCTCGAGTTTGGTCAGTCATGAGCAGTGAGCACAACCCTGAGGTCGAGCCGAACGCGGCCGAGCCGACTGTGGCCGAGTCGGTCGCGGCTGAACTGGCGGCTCTTGGTGAAGGGCCGGTCAGCGACGAGGAACTCGCCGGTATCGCGGACGGTCGTGCCGTGGGCACGGTCGAGCACGGGATGGCCGAGCACGGGATGGTCGGGCACGGGATGGTCGGGCACGGGATGGTCGAGCACGGGACGGTTGCGACGGTTGCGACGCTCGTGTCGCTGGGCCAGCCGCTGTCGGACGCACTCGTCCGGCCGTTGTCTGAACTCGAACTGGCGCGCGTCTACAGGCGTGTGGCGGTGCGATTGCCCGCGGCGGCTCGTGGGAACAGTGGGGCGGTCACCGGACAAGGCTCTGCTCGCTCAGCCTGGACGGCGCTGACCGTTGTTGCGGCCGCCGCTGCATTTGTCTTGGTCCCCGTGCTTCGTCGTGGCGCCGATCCGATGGACACGCCTCAGGGCCGAGTCCACGCGCAGCAAGAGGCGGCAGCCATCGGCGACGCCGCACGTGTCGGTCTAAGGGCGCTCGGACCATCGGGAAGCGCGCGGACACGTTCGTTGGCGGACGACTATGCTCGGCGCATGCTTTCGCTGGAGCGATCGCCCCTCGATGGAGGGACACCGTGAGGCGAGGCCTCATGCGCACGCTGGTGCTCGCAGTCACGGTCTGCGGGCTGGGGATCGCGGCATGTGACTCCGACCAAGGCCCGTCGTCGACGGCGCAGGGGAGTGCTGAGCCCGATGCGCGCCTGAGGATGCACGCTGTCGAGCCCGGTACGCCGACCCGAGAGGGGTTGGCCTACGTTCGCGCCGTCGCCGATGCCATGGCGCGCGCCGAGGCCGTCGAGGGCGAGGCGCGCATTGAGTTTCTACGTC
>JAESSZ010000781.1 GCA_016763875.1 Nannocystaceae bacterium | reverse complement strand
GCAGGCCGAGCGCTTGACCGGCGACTGCAGGCGCGCGCTCAAACTATACAAGCAGTACCTGGCGACCGGCCCGGCGGAACAGCAGCAGCAACTCGCGCAAGCGAACATTGTCGACTGCGAAGCCGAAGTCGGCGGCGATGGGGCGGTTGTGGCGCCCGTGCCACTGAACGACGGGTCGGGCGATGACCCGGTGGGAAGAGACGATGCCGCCTCGGGTGATGCCACCGATGACGCCGCCGAAGATCCCACCGCGGGTTCGGATACGCCCCCCGGTGGCAAGCCTTGGTACAAGGACTGGCTGGCCCCGACATTGGCGGGGACCGGGTTGCTAGCCGCAGGCGCGGGTGGTGCTCTCGTTGCGCTGGGTGTGCAGCAAGGACGTGGTGCCCCGGACGCGATCACCGAGATGGACTACTTCGACGAGGGCGACGCCGCGCGCGGGAAACACACCGCGGGTTGGGTGCTCATCGGAGTTGGCGGCGCACTGATTGTTGCTGGCGCCATCCGCTACGCGCTGGTGGCCACAAAGGGGTCACGCAAGAGCAAGAAGCAGGTGCGTCTCTCCCCGGGCATCGGACGGCGCAGCGCGGGTCTCGTTGTCCGGTTTTAGATCGCTCGCGGTTTCGGATACCATTGCGCGACGGAGTTGGGCCTTGCTTTACGGTTTTAGAGTTCATTGTGCGTCGGCCGTCGCGGCCCTGACAGGGTTGCTCGCGGGCCTGTCGTTGTCGGGGTGTCTCGAGATCCCGTCCTTCATCTGCACGGGGGATACCCAATGCATCGCGGAGGGGGTCGCCGGGTCCTGCGACTTCCAAAGCGGAATCTGCGTCTACCCCAACCAAGCGTGTCCGACACAGTTCAGCGACGCCAAAGGCACGTGTCTCGCTGGGGCCAACCAGGGTGGTGGCTCGGTGGGCGACGGCGCGGACGACGGACCGGGTCCCGACGACGGCGCGGACGACGGTGTTGACGATGGTGTCGACGACGGGGTCGATGACGGCGTGGACGACGGTATGACGCCGACGACTGGGACCGACGACACGACCACTTCGCAAGGAGATGGCTCGGAGTCCGATTCGAGCGACACCGGGAACACCGGAGTCTGCGATGGGGCGCAGCTCAGCAACATCACCAGCGAGGGGACAGTGTTTGCATCGTCGGTCTTCGACCCCGAGTTCGAAGCGGAAAACGCTGTTGACGAAGATCCGGGGACGGCGTGGTTCTCGGCCGGGCCTGGCGCGGGCGATCCCTCGATTTTCGACTGGACCGCGGGCCAAAACGTCTGCGTGACGACGGTGATTTTCACGGGCAACGGCATGAACGCCAACCCCGCGTTTCAGACGGGATTTGGGTTTGAGGAGTTCACGCTGAAGATCTACGATATGTCGGGCGCCATCGTGTTCGAAGAGACCGTCGATCTCTCCGGAACGCCCGACCCTTTACGGATGGTGGACGTCGGGGGCGTGGTTGGACGCCGTGTCAGCCTGGAGCTGACCGAGCACGAAGACACCAGCTGCGGCGGTTTCTCAGAGCTTCAAGTGCTCGGCGCTATCGGGGGGTAAACCTCGAGTGCGTCGGCCGGTACACTCTGGCGAGGGACTGACGATGCGACGAGCGAGAAGCGAAATGGTGTTGGCGGCGTGCTTGGCCTTGTGCACGATCGCATGTGGCGATGACGCCGACACGTCCGCGGACGGTGGCAGCAGCTCGACCGCGGGCACCGTTGGCAGTGCGGACGACGGAAACGACGACGGAGGCGATGACGGGGTACCGACGGCCGACGACAGCGACTCCTCTGACGATGGGGTGGACTCAGACTCGAGTACCGGGGGCGCGGATCCACAGGCGTCGGTGCTCGTTTCGCTGTTCAACGTCACGATGGGGATCGCCGACCCGCGCTGGCCGACGGTTCCTGCGACGATATCCACGGTGCAGCTGCCGCCTCAGTACACGCTCCAGGCGACGGTTCCGCCCGACACCGCCAGTGTTCGATTCATTCTCGATGAAGGGGCGGCCGTCCTCGATACGGCCGCCCCATTCCGACTCGCGGAGGACGAGGCGGGGGTGGCGATCGACTCGCCGCTCGCCGTGGGTATCCACGGCGTTGTGGTGGAGGCCTTCGAGTCGGTCGATGGCACCGGTGACCCGATCGAAGTCGAAGACGTCGCGTTCGAGATCACTCGCGACGGGACGCTCGAAAGCCCGAGCGAGCACACGAGTCACCGGATGTGGCGCACCGACGGGGGCACCTACGTCTATCGCGACCGCGCTGGAGACTTCGTCGACGCAGCGGGTTCGGTTGTGATCTCAGGGGCGGATGTCTCGACCGTCGAGATGGGCGACGGCCAAGGGCATTTCGTCGTATCGGGCGGCGGTGAGGGCATTGAGTTTGCGTTCATAGTGCTCTTACCCGATGGCTTCGACGCTTCGGTTCCGTATCCCCTGGTAGTGTTCCTGCATCACGGCTGGGAGGTCTACCGCGGGACAGACAACGACGGGCTGCCCCTGGATGCGCCATTGTTGGGTGGGCCGCGCTCCTTGGTCAGCGCACCCGAGCAACGCACCGACTACCCCGCCATCGTGCTCGTCCCGCAGATGCGTCAGACCCAAAACATTGACGGGGTCACACACGAGTGGGCCGCCTTCACCGACATCGACAACGACACGGGGTCGTTTGTCGCTGCGGCAGCGGTCTCGGTGAACACGCAACCGGTACTCGATGTTATCGATGCCTTGGAAGCGGGCTCGCTCACCGTCAACGGTGCCGTGCCGACAATAGACTCGGCACGCGTCTATCTGTCTGGTCACTCGATGGGCGGTCTGGGTTCTTGGGACCTTTTGGGGCGTCTGCCAGACCGATGGGCGGCGGGCCTTCCCATGGCCGGCTACAGCGACCACACAACCGCTCAAGCGCTCACGCAAACCCCTATCTGGGCGTTTCACCACGAGATCGACTGTTACAACCCCGCCATCGGTACCCAGACCATGCACGGCCTCATCACCAAGGACAACGGCGGCACGCGCATGCGCTTCACGTTGTTGACCTTTGATACGGGCGGCGCATGCGACCAGGCGCACTTCCAGACCCCTGGCGCGGCCTGGGATAGCGAGCCCGGCGTGTTCGAGTGGATGTTCGGGCAGCTCAACGACCGACTCTGACGTCTGATGCGGCTTCCTTCACACGGCTCGCGGTTGCCCTCCGAGCGTTGACCGGTGCTGCTTGCCACGATGATCGCGGCGTGGTGCCTCGCTCCTTCGGCAGCGGGCGTCTCCGACGACCCGGTGCCCGCGCTTGCGTTGCAGTGGGATGCACCTGCGTCGTGTCCGGACGAAACCGCCGTTCGTGAGGCAGTTGCGAGCTACTTGGACAACGCGGTCCCTCACCGGGAGTTGAGCGCGGTTGCGAAAATCCAACGTCGCCAAGCGCAGTGGGTCCTGCAGTTGCGGTTTGACGGCCTGGACCGGCAGGTTGAGGCCGCGAGCTGTGAAGACCTCGTTGATGCGACCGCGGCGATCTTGTCGCTGG
>JAESSZ010000780.1 GCA_016763875.1 Nannocystaceae bacterium | reverse complement strand
GCTGCGGGGACTCCAGGTGATGCTCCCAAGGCACGGGATGAACCCGACGCAACCGACAAAGCAGACGGTGGCGATGCACCCAAGACGGGTGGAAAACCATCCGGACTCGCAGGGGCCGTCCGAGACGCGATTCCGGCCGGTGGCGCCCGTCCGAGTATCTCAACGGGGCTGCCTGCCCGCGGCAAGGCGCTCGGTTGGGTGATCGCAAGCAGCATGGAGTCGTCGCTGGCAAAGGCCAAGACACAACTCTTCCCCGAAAAATACGCGATGTACGGAGACCTCGGCACGCTCCGCGCCATGGGCACGATACTGGGTGAAAAGTCGAGTCTCGTGCAGCACTTCAACTTTGCGGAGCCAGCAGGATGCGTACTGCTCGACGAAACCGTGACGCAAGCTCCCTTTGCCTGCTTTTTCTCCTATGAAGGAGGCGCCGCCGCGGTATCGACCGATGTCGCGGACGGCAAACAAGACGACGCTGGGGGT
Organism: Nannocystaceae bacterium; assembly: GCA_016763875.1. Lineage (GTDB taxonomy): Bacteria > Myxococcota_A > Polyangia > Nannocystales > Nannocystaceae > JAESSZ01. Next base: position 10,587 of record JAESSZ010000780.1, on the reverse strand, counting down.
CACGTTGCGCACCACGTGATCAGCGGCCAAGAACTCTTCGTCGACGATCTCGGCGGGGCAGTCGTTGTCACGGGCCACACGGAGATGTTCGCGAAGTCCAAGGGATACCTCTCGGAAACGCTGCTCCCCTACGCCAAGACCCAAGCGGACGATTTGGCGATGGTGGTGTTCCCAGCGCCGTTGATCGCTCGCTACGAAACGGAGGCCGCATCAATGTTGGCGGCGGCCGGACCCCAGGGTGGCGCGAGCCTGGACCTCTACCGCGACGTTGAGACGTTCGTCTACGCGTTCGCACTCAAGCCGGACGGCGCGCATCTCTCGATGAACATTGGCGCAAAGGAAGGCACCGACTACGCCAATGTGCTCGCGGCACTGTCGGCGGGGCCGGTCGACGAAAAGTGGTTCACGAAGCTCCCCTCCACCACATGGGCGATGGCGGCGTACAGCGGCCACTTCTCCAAGCTGCGTGAAGGCAGCGCGCTGGACGCGATCGCGCCCATATACGAGAAGGCCATCGAGTCCTACGCGCGCGAAACCGGGAAGGACGCCGCAACCGTCCGAGCCTCGCTGTCTAGTTTCTTCGACGAGAGCCTTGCGCTCTACGGTGCCGCGGGTTCGTGGGGCATGCTGCACGAACCCGGTACGACCGGCGCCATGGTGCTCGCGCTCGCGAAGGACAAGCCGGGCCGCGAAAAGTGGAAGACTTGGAGCGAGGCATTCACATCCAAAGCCGTCTTGGACAAAGACGCCCTGAAGAACGTCGACTGGTCCTTCAAGGCCGATGCGGTCACCGTCGATGGTGTCGTCGCCGATCGCTGGACAATTCAGCTCAAGAAGGTCGGAGACCCAACAATCGCGAAACTCCGTGAGCGTTTCGGCGGCAAACTCGAGCTGACGATCGATCGCTTGGAGTTCGACGACTCCGTCGTGTTCGTCGCAGCCTTGTCGGACATCGATAAGGCCGACGCCGCGGTGGTCGCCGCATCCAAGGGCACCAACACGCTCGCAGATGCACCCGGTGGCAAGGCGCTCATGACCAAGTCGAGTCGGAGCGTCGGCACCATCGCAGGGGACGGCAAACGCATGTTTGCGTGGCTCTCAGAGGTCGCCCCCGAAGGCGGTCCCTACCCGAGCGCGGGCGTCGACCTCACAGATTTCGTGGCCATCACCCAGGCCGACGACCAGCACTACAACATCGACATGGCGATCAGCCAGCCGCTCATCGACCAACTCAAGACACTCGTCCCCTAGCAGTCTAGAGGCTGCTAGTGTCGCCGCGCCATGAAAACGGTCGCAGACAGGGTCGCGTTGGTTACCGGTGCTTCGCGCGGCATCGGACCATTTATCGCCAAGACGCTCGCAGCCCAAGGGTGCACGGTTGTCGGTGTCGCGCGCAATCGCGAGGGTCTCGACGAAACGGTCGGCGAGATCACGCAGGCGGGCGGTAAAGCGTTCGCGGTCCAGGGCGATTTGGCCGACCTCGCGAACCTTCCCGCCGTGCTCGAGGCCGTCGAAAGTGCCGCGGGCAGCCCGATCGACTTCCTTATCAACAACGCGGGCGTTGAGTTTTATCGGCGCTACACCGACTACACCGCCCAGGAGCTAGCGTCGGTGCTCACCCTCAACCTCCATGTACCTCTGGAGCTGACCCGCCTGCTGCTCCCGAAGTTACTCGCCCGGGGCCGCGGCCACATCGTCAGCGTTGCCTCGTTGGCGGGCAAAAAGGGGGTGCTCTACAACGGGCCATACTCCGCCAGCAAAGCTGGCGTGCTGCTTTGGACCGACGCGCTGCGGCAAGAGGTCGCAGGCACGGGCGTTGGTGTCTCGGTGGTGGTCCCTGGGTATATTCGCGACGCGGGCATGTTCCACGGTGACGACGTCTCGCCCCCCAAGTTTCTGGGGACCTCTTCGCCCCAAGACGTCGCCGACGCGGTTGTCCAAGCCATCAAGCACGATCGCCAGGAGATCATCGTGAACCCCGGCCCGATGCGCCCGATGCTTGCGCTGGGTCAGCTGTCCCCCGCGTTGGCCAATCGGCTCGTCGACTGGATGGGCGTCAACCGCACCAACGCCGCGCGAAGGCGAGACCCCAAGTAGGCAGGAGACCTCGCTGGTGAACGACGCCGAGACTCTGCGGTCCACGGGGCAATGCTCGTCCTGCGGCGCCATCATCGAGCTTCCCAGCCAGCAGGTGAGCGGCGCGTGCTCGTATTGCGCCTCGCAGCTGGTCGACGTCGAGCGCGGCGACACTCACATCGATCGTGTCGCGCCGTTTCGGGTTCCGAGGGAGGCCGCCCTGGACCGGCTGCGGCAGCATCTCGCGAAACGCTTGTGGGCCCCCAGCGCACTGCGACGACTCGCAGCTCAAGGCGCTATCGAGACGCGAATGCACGGCATGCTCGTCCCGTTCTACGTCTACGCCGCGCAGTGCCGCAGCACCTATCGCGCTCGGATTGGCGTGCACTGGTACCGAAAAAAGACCGTCAAGGGCAAGGACGGAAAAACTCGGGAGAAGCGCATCCAGGAGACCGAGTGGTTCCCGCTACAAGGGAGCGCGGTTGGTCAGTTTCACGGACACTTCGAATGCGCGTCGCGGGGTCTGACGGCAGCCGAGAGCGCGGCGATCCGTGATTTTGATCTGGGTCGTGCGGTCGCGTTTGATCCGCACCTGCTCGCCGGTTGGCACGCCGAGTTGCCCTCGCGCACGTCCGCGGTCGTCGACAGGCAGGCTGTTGGGCACATCCGAAAACTCGAGATGTCGCGGATCAAGGACCACATCCTGCCCGGTGACACTCACCGTGGTGTCCAAGCCGACATCAACGTGGAGTTGCTTGGCGTGCAGCTCATTCTGCTTCCCGTCTGGATCACGACCTATGTGTACGGCGGCGAAGTGTTTCGGATGCTCGTGCACGGGCAAAACGGCACGTGCATCGGCAGAGCACCAGTCTCGCGAGCCAAAGTCGTCGGCGCAGCAATGCTGGTGGCCACACTTGGCGTCGCGATGTTGTACCTGTGGGGAGTGCTGCGGTGATGCAGGTCATCCAATGCGCCGCATGTGCGGGCAGCGTGGCCTACGATGCCAAGCGAGAGGTTGCCGCCTGCCTGTTTTGTGGCAGCGTCGCCGTGCACCCCGAAACGCTTGCGGAACAAATCCGAACCCCGGACACGATGCTCGCCTTCGAGGTGAAACGCGAGCGAGCGGAGCAGGCCTTTCGCGAATGGGCACGAGGCTCATGGTGGTACCCGAAAGAGCTACGCAACCTCAGCGTCGTGCTCAACGACGCCTTGTTACCCGCGTGGCGATTTGACGCCCGTATCGAGACGCACTGGGCCGGGCTGACTCGCGCGCTCACCCGTAGTGGCCTTCGACCGGTAAGTGGTGTCGCCCGAACCCAGCTACCGATCATGGTCCCGGCATCCATGGGGCTCAGTGTTCGCGAGATCGCGGCACTCGAGCCTTTCGAGTTGTCGGCGGCGAAACCGTGGCGCGACCTGAAATCCGCGGTCCCGTTCGAACTCCCCTCAGTCACGGAGACCGGGGCCCGTGAACGCGCCCGCACCCTGCTTTCGGCGCGCCACCGAGATTCGCTCGCGCGGGAGCACCGGCTGCAACGATGCCTCGGCAGCTCCCTCATCGAAGTGGACACCACTCGATTGCTGATGCTCCCGATCTGGATCGGGAGCTTTCGCTACCGCGGCTTACCTTGGCGCCTGGTTATCAATGCGCAGACCGGGCGAGTGACCGGCCGGGCCCCACTGGACCGGCTCAAGGTCGGACTGGCCATCGCGGCCGCGGTGCTCGTTGGACTCGTGCTCGCCTGGTGGCGTGCGGGCCAGTAGACCCACGGCGTCTCGATCGGATCCGATCCCATCCGCTCCGATCCCATCCGCTCCGATCCCATCCGCTCCAGTCAAGGCAGTGGGCCGGTCTTGAGTCCGCGAGACGGCAGCGCGTGCGCCTCCACCCAAACCTCGCTCGCCTGAGGCGAACGTGTCCCGCGGGGGTGCTCTGAGTCCGCGAGCTCCAACGCTACTGCCGGCTTGATGCCCCTGGTGCGGCGCACGCTAGACATCGTCGCGGAGGCGGGGGCAACACGCATTAGCACCTGCGGGTCGTAAGGCGCAGTCTGGGGACGACACGCAACAGGCCCAGTCGCCGCAAGCCCCGTCAAAAAAACACTCGCCACGACGGTGCGTGCGATGAACGGAAGTCGTCGCACTAGAAACGCCCCTCCACCGAGAAGCCAGCGCGGCCCTGGCCAAAGGTCGGGCTCATCCCAACAACACGAGCGCCCTTGAACGCGCGCGCATCACGACGATAGACGAGCGCCCAGGTCAGCATGCCAAGTCCGGCCGACGTCGCCCCCGCAGAAATATCGAGCAGTCCGCGCGTCAAACCGTAGCGGCACGGGAACATCTGAAACTCACCAACTGATCCCTTTGAGTAGGGCCCAGTTTCATCGATGGCGCACCGCCACCACATCGCCTCGTTGACAAGCCCGAGCGTGGCACCGACCCCCACGAGGGCAGCGCCAGCGATGAGTATTTTGCGTGTCTCGGGGCGTTTTCGGCGCAGTGCCGTGTCGTCGTACGCATCAGCATGACCACGCCGAATACCTCCGCCCGCGGCCATTCCCATCGAGGTCGCAAGAAACATCCGCTCCAGGATTCCAAACGAGGCGTCACCAAGAATGAGTGAGTCAACCGCCTGGACAATCCCAGCCGCGGCGAATGTCGCCCCCGCGGCGATGAACATGCCAGTGCCCGAGTAGCGCGGCCGTTGTACGCGCACGAGGTTCTCTTTCCACGTTTCCTCGCCTGCGGCGGCCGTATCCAGCAACGGCCCGAGTGCCCCCTGCGGCCCGGCCGCAACCGGCCCAACGGCAGGCTCAACCGCTGGCTCAGCCTGCGACGAGTCGGACTCCACCCAGGTCTGGTCCGGCGCCGTTGGTATGGGGCCCAACGTTTCCTGCTCAGGAACCAACGGTTGGCCGTCAGCGTCGACCGCCTCGGGGGGAGCCGTTGTCTCGGCAGAGGGCTCTTGCGTGCCGGTCTGTGACGGTTGAGGGGCTGCAGCCTGGCCTGAACTAGCCGGCTCCGGCAGGACCGGGGGTGCAACCGCGATCAAGAGGCTCGTCAGCGCGGAGATCATCGGTCTTGATAGTGCCGGACGAATGCAAAACGATCATCCTCCGCCGCCCGTCACGGGGTCCCCATGAAGCGGAGACGAGGACTGATGTAGGCTCCGCCGCCATGGACGCCGAAACTATCAGTCTCATCACCAGCTACGCCACGAAGATTATCGGCGTACTCATTGCGATCTGGCTGTCGTTCAAGGTCGCGGCCTGGGCGGAAAAGACGGTCACCGCCGCCCTCAAAGCCCGCAAGTTCGACGAGGCCCTGTCGCTCTTCTTCGGGAGTTTGGTGCGTTGGCTGCTGATCGTCATGGCCGTTCTCGGATGTCTGGGAGTCTTCGGCGTTGAAACGACCAGTTTCGCCGCATTGATCGGTGCCGCGGGCCTCGCGATCGGATTGTCATTCCAGGGCACACTGTCCAACTTCGCCGCTGGGATCATGATCCTGACGTTCCGACCATTCGCGATCGGCGACTACATCAAAGTCGGCAGCGAAGAAGGCATCGTCAAGGAGATCGGGTTGTTCATCACAGCGATCGATACGCTGGACAACCGTCGCATCATCATCCCGAACTCAGGTGTCATCGCCGGGAACATCGAGAATGTGACCCACAACAGTCACCGTCGGGTCGACATTGATGTCGGCGTGTCTTACGCGACCGATATCGACGCAGCGCGCAAGGCGCTAGATGAGGCCGCTGCGGGTGTGGAAGGCCGCGACAGCGAGCGCGGACACCAGATTTTTCTCAAGGGGCTCGGCGAATCGTCGGTAGATTTCCAAGTCCGAGTCTGGTGCAAGACCGCCGACTATTGGACCGTTTGGGATCGCACCGTCGAGGCGGTTAAGAAAACCCTCGACTCCAACGAGGTCGAGATCCCATTCCCGCAGATGGATCTGCACGTCAAAGACATGCCGGCCAACGCCCCTGTCAAAAGCCCTCTGGGTGGGTTGCGGCCCCGCGTCGGCACCACTGTATAGTCTGTTTCCTTTAGTTTGCGCCTAACGACCGCCACCGCCAATACGCGGTACCATGGCGGTCGTGGGCGATTCGTCCAGCGACTTCGACGACCCGGGAAACGGGGGTTCGCCTACCGAGGGGGCGAGCTTCGATAGTCTGCTGCGCAAGGTCGCGGGGGCGCCCGAAGTCGCCCTCGACCGACTCGCACCGGAGGTCCTGGCGGGTGACGTACTCGACGGCAAGCTCCGGATCGAGAGCGTCTTGGGGCGCGGCGGAATGGGCGTGGTGTACCTCGCCCATCATATCCAGTTGGGCCGTCAGGTCGCCGTAAAACTGACTTCCAGAGGGGCGAATCCCCGGGCGATGGCGCGGCTGCTTCGCGAGGCGCAAGCGATGGCCAGCATCACGCACGACAACGTCGTGACCGTCTACGACGTGGGCACGCTCGGCGAGCAGGTCTACATCGCGATGGAGTACGTCGATGGGGGGACCGCCAGTTCGTGGCTAAGTGAAGAACCACGGTCGTGGCGAACGGTCGTCGATCTGTACCTCAAGGCGGGAAGAGGACTTGCCGCGGCTCACGGGGTGGGCCTGGTCCACCGCGACTTCAAACCGGACAACGTCTTGGTCGGTAGGGATGGGCGAGTGAGGGTCGCGGACTTCGGACTCGTCCGCTTGGCGAGTCTCGATGGAGACGCCAGCGAGGAGCTCTCGCTCACGGTACCGGACCAAAAAACATCGCCCCAACGACCGCAAGATTCTGCGCCTGGCGTCGGGACCCGTCTCACCGCGACCGGGGCACTGGCGGGCACGCCCGCATACATGGCGCCCGAGCAATTCGACGGCGTAGCCGTCGACGACCGCAGCGACCAGTTCTCGTTCTGCGTCAGCTTGTTCGAGGCGCTGTTCGACTCCCGCCCCTACGCGACGAGCGGCACCGGCCAGTTCTCGGACAATCTCTTCTGCCGAAAGATTCTCGAACCCACCGTCAATCGCCGCGTACCCGTTCGCGTACGCCGAGCGCTGGCGCGAGGGTTGTCGCGTAAGCCACGAGACCGTTTTGCCGGAATGGACAAGCTTCTCGAGGCGCTCGAGCACGCCACCACTCGACGCCGTCGTGCGGTACTCGGGACCGCGACATTGGTCCTACTGGGCGGGGCATCGATGTGGGCTTCCACCCGGAGTGCCGTGCAAACTTGCGAGGACTCCGCCACCCTGCGAGACGTCTGGAACGATCGCTCCCGGGAGAGACTCCGCAGGGAGGTCCTCGACTCAGACCTCCTCAACCGGGATGAGATCTGGCGTTCGGCGCAGGAGCAACTCGACGGTTTCGTCTCCGGCTGGGAGGCCATATACCTCGAAGCCTGCGCCACAGGTCCGGTGAAACGCGAGGTCGCGTTGAGTTGCCTTGCCGCCGGCCGGGTCACGCTACGCAGCATGCTGGTTCCCGACCCTATGTCCGGTCCCCGAGCGGCGGGCATCGTGGCCACGGGAATCCCGGCGACGGAGTCATGCCGACCGCTGCCAGACCTCGTTGCCGCCAGCCCAGCCGACAACGCCGTCAAGACGAACACCCAAAAACAGTGGAGCGCCGCGCTGCGACTGTACCGGGTGGACGAAGGCGACGAAGCGCTCAAGATCCTTGAGCAGATGAACTTCGAACACCCGGCAGTTCGAGGGAGCCCAACCCACGGCCACGTCCTCGCGATGACCGGCGACATCAGGTATGCGCGGCGTGAACATGACCGCGCGATATCGCTTTGGCGTGAAGCGATCCCGATCTTGATTGCCGTCGACGACGTCAATATCGCCATTCAGACGACGGTCAGCCTTGCCGTCATCCTGCACGAACTCGGGTCGCACAACGACGAGGAAAAAATGCTGACAGCCTTGGCGCGTGCGTGGCTTGAGCGCGCCACGAACCGCGACTGGCTGGCGGGTAAGGTCGCACTGCTGCACGCCCGAGTCCTCATGGATAACGGGAAGCCGGTGGAAGCAGAGCAGGTGCTCCGGGAGGCCATCGCCTCCGTGGACGAAGACAACGCCCCGGGTCCAGCCTACGACTTGAGGCGGGACCTTGGTTCCCTGTTTCTGGAACACGACCGGCCCAAGGACGCCCGGGAGGTCATCGAGCCACTGTTCGAAACGCTACGCCAAACGCTACCGCCAGGGTTCCGGCGAACGGTGGTCGTCCAGGTCATCCTTGCAGAGGTTGCACTGAAACTCGGCGACCTTGAACGTTGCGAACAACTCGTAGGCTCGCTCGAACTTCCGCCGACGGACACATTGATGGCCTCGGCGTCGGTAACACACGCCTCGCTTCTGGGGAGCCAAGGAGACCCCAAGGGGGCCATGGAACAACTCCGCGTGGTCCTGGCCTTGGCCGAAACCGAGCTTCCGAGAGTCCGTGCCGAGCTAGCCCTGCGGGAAGCCCGAGCCGGAGAGCTCAAGTCAGCTCGGGCCAGCCTCTCACTCGCTATCGCCTCCGCGAACGCCTCCAGCCTCTGGCGGGCCAAGGCAGAGGCGCTGCTAACGGCGGCGGAAACCGCAGTACTTCTCGGAGACCTCGATCGCGCCGAGGAGTGTCTCAAACGCGCTCTGCCAACGATCGTCCGACAGGATCCGTCGCACAAAGACGCCTCGTACGCCCGCCGAGTTCGTTTGAGTATCGACCATGCGCGCGCGCGCGCAGAGCCTTCGACCCCGAGCGGCTGATGTCAGCACGAAAGTCGATGCGGCGCCGCGTTCTTGCGATCTAGCAGACAAAGAAAACTCGCCATCGAGCGCGAAGCGGCGAATGTGCTTGGCTAACAATGGCTCCGGCGGATAACGTGTTTCGATGCTGTCTAGCCTCGTATCGGCGCTGTGGCTCGCGGTTGCGGGACCTGGCGATACGCCGGCGACGAGCGGGCCGGGTGGCGCCACCGATCCCGACGCACCGTGGATCCGCTACCGCCTCGGGCGGGGCGAGTCCATCGAGGATCTCGCGGTCCGCTACGGGGTCACCGGAGATGAGATCATCGCCGCCAATAATGGCGCCCACGAGTTCAGTAAAGGCGACCTCGTTCGCCTGCAACCGCGACGATTCTCCCCACCACTGGCCTCGCGCACAGTCAAGAGCAGCAAACGAAGGACCTGGGCGGAAGTCGCCGCCCGCTACGACGTTGAGGTCGACGAGTTACGGAGATGGAACAAGCGCTTCGGGCGACGCAAGGGTGTCCCCGAGGGCGCGACGCTCACGGTCTGGTTCCGGTCAGGCGTCACGAGTTTCGCACTTAGCACCCCGCCCGAACTTCCCGAGTTCGAGCCCGTTCCAGGCGGGTACTCGGTCGGGAAACCTCACCGCGGCCGGATCGAGCACGCGGTTCAGCTGCCCGAGTCAGACCTGTACACGATCCGTTTCAACCGGCTGGCGTGGGGCTCGTCCTTCGCCGTGCGTAACATCCAGCGCGCGCTCGCTGGATTCCGACGTGAGTCCGGATTCATGGGCAGCATCTTCATCGGGGCGATGAGCCAGAAGTCTGGCCGACGACTGAGACCCCACCGTTCTCACCAGTCTGGCCGCGATATCGACGTGCGACTGCCGGCCATGCCCCATGTGGTGGGTTACAAGCTCGATCGCACCGAAGTCGACTGGCACGCGGCATGGATGCTGGTCGACGCCTTTGTTCGCACCGATGCTGTCCAGGTGATCTTTCTAGAGCGAAAGCTGTTCGCACGGCTGCGCTCCGCGGGCCTGCGTATGGGCGCCACGGACACCCGGCTCGCGGCGGTCATGGGCCACGTGCGGCATTCCAAGGGGCACACATCACACATCCACGTCCGCTTCGACTGTGCCGCCGAAGCCACCCAGTGCGACCAACAAGACTGAAGCACCAACGCGCCGCTGCCCCCTTTTAGTTAAGATTCGGACGATAGCTGTCCAAGCTGGCGACGTTCCAGTACCGCTGCAAGGTGGGCGGGGCCGTTTCATTGAGCAAACACCCGATCTCCAGCAACGGATACGACTCGGCCATCGTGCGGATCTCCGTGGGCGAAACACGCTGGTTGATGTGGTCGCGCCGCAACTCCGCGGGGGAGTCCAGACCTGCCGCGCCGCACAGCTCAAGCACCGCTTCGACCGTCTTGAGGTGAAAGTTCGCGACTCGTGTGGCCTTGTCCTCGACAACCAAACCTTGGACCAAGCGCGGCTCTTGCGTCGCAACTCCGGCTGGGCATTTGTTGGAGTTGCACTTCAGCGCCTGAATGCAACCCAGAGAGAACATCATGCCTCGGGCTGAGTTGCAGGCGTCCGCACCAAGGGCCAGATGACGAAGCATGTCGAACCCCGTAGCGATCTTACCCGCGCTGATGATGCGCACGTCGTCGCGGATACCGGCGCCTCGTAGCGCGTCGTGAGCGAACATCAGTCCCTCACGAAGCGGGGCGCCCACAGAGTTCGAGAACTCGATTGGGGCGGCGCCCGTCCCACCTTCGCCACCATCGATCGTGAT
>JAESSZ010000779.1 GCA_016763875.1 Nannocystaceae bacterium | reverse complement strand
GGCGCGGAACTCGTCGTCGATGACACCCAGGCTGACCAAGTTGTTGACGTACGCTTGGTCGGCGTCGGAGCGTGCGGGAAAAGAGAAGGGGAAGTGGTTGTCGACGACCCTGTTGCCGCTTGCGTCCTTGAGCGCCTGGCCATTTCGGTCTGAGATGACTTGGCCGGATCTCTCGATTGCTGCCCGGTAGATCTCGTCGTCCATATCGGGGCCGACGAATGCCAGCGCGTTGTCGGCAAGCAGACCGCCCGGAATATCGAAGATGCTCCCGTCCGGCGAACTTGTACCGCTGACGATGTTGAACTCGACCGTGCAAAACAGTGGCTTGAGCAGGGCCTCGACGTCGCCCTTCTCCAGCATGTGCTGCATGCGGGTCTTGAGCCACGCGCTGTTACCAGTGCGGACGATGTCCTCGACCTCGATCCCGTCGGTCAACTCGCCAAGGTCGTTGTTGTTGTCGACAAGCTCGCTCGCGCCTGGGGTCGTGGTGTCGCCTTCCCAGTGCAGCCAGGGGGCGTCGAGCTCCTTCATGATGAGGCCGCCGCCCGTGTGGCACTCGGCGCACCGAGCATCGGAGCCGTCCACGAGTTGCTTGGAGTTGCCGTGAAAGGTCCACGCACCGCCAGCGAGGTCGTAGTAGTTGAACACGCCCGCAACCGGGTCGAACGAGATGACCTCGGCGCTCGCGGGAAGCTGGCTCGCGCCCGCGCCCAATCCAAACAGTGAGAAGAGCATGCCGTGTGCCGCGTCCGTCGCAGTCACGGGTGGTGACGGTACGGTAGCTCGTTGCTTCGCCGCGCACTTGTGCGGTCTCCGAAACGACCGCGGTTCGCATGCTGCAGTTTTCGTTGTCGAACTTGTCGAGCTTCTCGATCAGCTCCGCGTAGCTCGAAGGGCACGTCTCCCCCGACTTGAAAATCGCGTTCGCGAGAGGGTCGTTGTGGTTGAGCACGTCGGCGAGGGCCCCGCCTACGCCTGACCGGTTCACAACGTCGCACTCGGAAGTGCCACTGGCCGCGTCACACTTGGCGCCTCGACAGGTCGGGCCAGTCTCCGGTGTGCCCGACTCGGCGGCACACGCGAGGGGGAGTAACAGGGCAAGGCCATGGAATCGATCGAGGACGCTCATGTGTGCTCCAGTCTCAGTAACCAAATGTGCGACAAAATCCCACATCTTTCAATACAAAATTCCGTCTTACGCGCAAGATTTTCGCAGTAGAGGGGCCACGGGTGCGCGGTTTGCACCCGCGTGGTAGGTTCGGATTCGATCGGGGACGAGCGATGCTGCAAGGCAAGAAAGCCGCGATTATCCGTAGACTTCGGGGTCTTTGCGGACAAGTCATCGGGGAGCGCTACCGGCTGGACGAGCTTCTTGCGGTCAGCGGGATGGGTGCTGTCTTCCGTTCCCGGCACCTGCAGTTGGACAAGGATGTTGCGGTCAAACTCCTGCGTCCGGATCTCTCGAACAATCGCGAGGTCTGCGCTCGGCTTCAGCGCGAGGCCAAACTGTCGTCGCGCCTCGACCACCCGAACTGCGTGAGGGTGTTCGATTTCGGCACCACTGCCGAAGGCACGCGTTTCTTGGTCATGGAGCTGCTCCGTGGCCGCGACCTGACGAGTTTGCTGCGTCGGCCGCTGCCGCTGGTGCACGTCGTGGAGATCACCGCGCAGATCCTCGAAGGTCTGGAGCATGCGCACCGCCGTGGGGTGCTGCATCGCGACGTGAAGCCCGGCAACATTCGGCTGGTCAACGACGACGACGGGCGTGTGGTGGCGAAGGTTTGTGACTTCGGTATCGCCAAGGCGGTGGGCACGGGCGCTACCGACACCATCATTACGCAGATCGGCACGATCTTTGGGACGCCCGTGTACATGAGCCCCGAGCAAGCCGCCGGTCACGAGATCGATCATCGCGCCGACATCTACTCGGTGGGGGTCGTGATGTACGAGATGCTCGCGGGCAAGCCACCGTTTCGCGACACCGATCCGGTCGAGCTGCTCGACGCCAAGATCGAAGGAAGGATCCCACCGATCGCCGACGCGCCTGCGCCGATCGTCGCTGTGCTGCAGCGCATGCTGGCCGTGCTCCGCAAAGAACGGTTCCAGAGCGCGGCGGAGGCGGCGGTCGCGGTGCGTGCCGCCGGACCCAAGGCCGGGGTTGTGCCCGAGGCGACGCCGCACGAGTGGGCCTCTCCGCTTGAGGAGGACGTCGCGGAGGGGTTGCAGGTATCGGGGCAGGAGGCCGGCGAGGAACTGCGAAGCGATACCTCCATCATTCGCGCGTTTGGAGCGGGCCTCGACAAGGTGCTGCGCGAGCCCACACCACACGCCCAGGCCCGCCTTCACCCGGGGATCCACGCCGCCGAGTCTCCGGCCGACGACTACATCGATGTGGACAACCTCCAGCTCGAAGAACTTGGCGGCCGTGACGGCGAGTCGTGATCGCTGCTAGCCCGCGTTGTTGAGCAGACGTAGCGCCGTGGGCTCAACGCCCAGTTCGGCACACATCGCCGTGACCCGGTCGACGTGCCACCGCGTGGGGTCTACCGGAGCGTCAGGGTGTCGTCGGTGCGCACGGATCAACAGGTTTTTGGGCGTGTGCGTGCTGGCGACGAACTCCACCGTGTCCACGATGTACCCACACGCTTCCAGCAACTCGATACGCAGCGCGTCGGTCAGGGTTGCCGCATAGTCGCGCTTGAGCAGGCCCTGTCGCAGCAGTGCGCGCACGGGGGTCGACGATAGTTGTCCGGCGAGCTCGCTTTGGCAGCGGGGCGCGAGGAATAGCTCGCGGCATCCCGACTGCACGGCCCGTGTCAGCGCTTCGTCGGTCGCGGTGTCGCACGCATGCAGGGCCAATACGAGGTCCGGTCCGGCGCCATCTGCGGTCGACAGGTTCGTGTCACGGATCGACGACACCGCGAAGCTCATATTGCTCATGCCAAGCGCCTTGGCGCGGGCATCGCTACGCTCGATGACGTCGTCTCGGGTGTCCACGCCGTGGAGATGCGCGGGCACCTCCGCGAGCCGCAGCGCTTCTGCGATGACGAACGTGAGGTACGAGTTGCCGCAGCCCAGGTCCAACACCCGCAACGGGTGCGCGTCGTCGATCGTTCGTTGGGTCGCGATGCGTTCCCACGCTGGCCGGCACAGTTCAACGAGATGGCAGACCTGTTTGTACTTCTTGGCGTTCTTGGCGGAGATCGTGCCGTCGGCGTTCATGATGCCGATGACGCGCAGCGACTCGCCGCTGCTGTCGGGCCGCAGCGCCCGCGCTTTGCCGCCCATGACCTTGGCGATTTTTTCGTCGTCGAGGTGGGAGACCTTGGCTTTGCCGAAGCGTGCGTCGATCCGTACACGGGTGCGGTCGTCGAGCACGATCGTTTGCTTGACCAGACCGTCGCGGGCGGCCTGCTCTGCCGCGGCCAACAGCGCGTCGATCTCGTCCGCCGATGGTGACTTGTCTCGGCCCGGTCCGTTGAGGACTTGAGTGTCGTCTTCGGACCCGGGTCGGGCGAAGACAGCCCGAGCCCAACCTTGTTTGACGTGGCGCCGCAGCGAGCGACGTAGACGGGCCAGTGAGGCGCCTTTGACTGATATTGTTTGGCCCATGCCTTAGTACGGACGTTTGCGTGCCTTGGCACGCTCGGAAGTGGCGTCCACAAATGCGGACCACATGCTCTCGAACCCCATCGCGGTACGAACGTCTTGCAACGTCCGGTTGGCGACGGTACGCGCACGGATTGTCCCGTCCACGAGGATCTCCTCGACGAGGCCGGTCTCTGAGTCGAGTTCGGAGCGTCGCTGGCGAATCGGTTCTAGTCGGGCTTCGATGCTCTGCAGTACCGCATCGTGAAGTGCTGAGCCGGTGACCTTGCCGGCATCGAAGTCTCGCGCGAGGTCGGCGGCAGCCTCGGGCGCACAAAATGCACGCGCGTACGCCAACAGCGGCGACTGTCCATCGGCGTGCTTCTCGTCGGGGTCGATGGTGCGCAGCTTGTCGGCCACATCCACCTTGGAGTCCTTGAGGTAGATAGCGTTGCCCAGCGACTTGGACATCTTGGTGCCAGTCCCCCCAACGCCGACGTTGACGCCGGGAAGGATCGGGGTCCGCGACAGCTTGGCCTGCGGAAGCGGAAAGACCTCGCCGTACAGATCGTTGAACACCATCGCGAGTTCACGTGCGACGTCGATGTGCTCCTCGATGTCCTGGCCGACGGGCACCAACGTGGCGCGGGCCATGAGAATGTCGGCGGCCTGGAGCACGGGGTACGCCAACAGTCCGAGCGTCATTGCGTCTTCGGTGAGTTGGGCGGCGACCGCCATGGCCTTGAGGCTCTTGATCTGCTCGAGCCGTCGCTTGGGGATCAACATCGAGAGGAAGACCGAGAGGTCATAGACCGCGGGCACTCCCGACTGCAGGTAGATCGTCGCCTTGGCGGGGTCGATGCCAGCACTGACCAAGTCAAGCACCACATCCCGCACGTTGCGCGGCAGATCGTCGAGAAACTGCTTTTGCGGGCGCGTCGTCAGCGTGTGGAGATCCGCGACGATGATGAAGCACTCGTGGGTGTCCTGCGATTCGACGCGCGCCTCGAGGCTGCCCACGAGATGGCCGAGGTGCAGGGGCCCGGTAGGGCGATCTCCGGTCAGGAGGCGGGGCTTGCTGGAGGCGTTGTCGGCCATGGCGATTGCGTGCCCGACCGTAGGTCAACCGTGGCGCGAGCCCAAGCTAATTTCCGCACTGGGGACGGCGAGGCACCTGCACCGACGAGGGACGGATGCGGCAAGAAAAGAACGTCCCGTCGGTAACTCGGGTGGGCGTGGGGTATACCCGTTCCCAAGACAACCAACGATCGGGTGGGGTGACGACGATGCGAACGATTGGACTGCGTTATTTGCGCGCTGCGGTGGTGCTGTGCGTTCCGGGCTGCTTTGGGCCACAACCGCCGGACCGACTGGCAGACACGGGACTTGCCGCGACCGGCACCCAGGGGGGTGAGACCGGCGAGAGCTCGGAGACCTCGGGTGGGGTCGAGGGCGATACGCAAGCGTCGGTTGACGAGAGTTCCTCTGGGGCGGACGTCGAGCTCCGCAGCGCACGACTGCAGATCGATGGTCTCGGGACCCTGTCGGGTGGTTTCCACTACGAGCTGTGGGCGATCATCGATAATTTCGCAGCGACGGTGGGCAAGTTCAACGTCGATGGCGGGCAGGTCGTTGTCGACCTCAGGGGTATCGCCGTGCCGGACGCGACCTTCGATGCCGGGCGGGATCTTCGCACAGCCACAAGTTTCGTGGTGACGATCGAGACCGCGGGCGACGTCGACATCACACCCGGGGTCAGCAAGTACGTGGCCGGACCACTCGAGGACGGGCAGAGTCTGATGGTCGTGCAGAGCTCGCAGACGCTTGGCGACTACTCGGGCGCAAGCGGGCAGTTCATCCTCGCGACGCCAACCGACAGTACGGACGTCACCGAGGAGGCAGGCGTGTGGTGGCTGGATCTGAGTGTTGAACCACCTGCGCCCGGCCTCATGCTGCCTGAGCTTCCCGAGGGGTGGGAATACGAAGGCTGGGCCGTGATCGACGGGACGCCCGTGAGCACGGGGAGATTTCGCGACGTCAATGCGGCGGACTTCGGCAACCCGTTCAGCGGTCTGGAGCGCGGACCCATGGTGCCCGGGGAAGACTTGCTCGACAACGCGCCCAAGGGGCTGGAGTTCCCCGCCGACCTGCGCGGTCAGAGCGTGGTGGTTACGATCGAGCCGGAGCCGGATTTTGACGACGGTCCATTCACGCTCAGGCCACTCACGGCCGACGTCGATCCGATGGCCGCAACCATGCAGAGCATGTCGATGACCCTGCAGATTGAGACCTTTCCGACGGCGACTGTGGTCTTGGTGGAGTAGGAGAACGTTGGCGGCGGCTCAGGCGGGTTGCTGGTTGGGCAGCCGCAGGGGGGTCCTCTGGGTGCCACCAAAACCCGGTCTCGACCTGGACTCACCGGTCGTGCCAGGGGAATCCCTCGTCGTTCCATCCCAAAACCAGTAGATCCCCGGTTGTTTAGCCTGGTCCGCTCGGTCAGCATTACAGCATGGTTGGGTTGATACGCTGGGCAGCTGTTGGTGTGGTCCTTATGGTGGGGTGTGGGCGCGGTCCCTTCTATCGGTTCCCGGACGTGGTGGTTGAACGTTGTCGCGCCGTCGACTTCCTGTTCGTGATCGACAACTCCGAGAGCATGCAGCCCCATCAGGACAATCTGCGGTCCAGCTTCGACCCCTTCATCGAGAGCATTTACAGCTCGCTGGACGATGTCGACGACTACCACGTAGGCGTCGTGACGACCGACGCCTATCGCGACAACGAACCGGGCTGCAAGAAGTTGGGGGCGCTTGTCACGATGGTCGACGGTCCCGGGCCGGACTCGGTGGACTGCGGACCGTTCACCGACGGCGAGCGATACATGACGCAAAACGACGACCTCGCAGCAACCTTCAGCTGCGCCGTGGCCGTTGGCACCGCGGGGTCTCGCGACGAGGCCCCGATGAGGGCGATGAGCCGCGCCGTGGCCGGCGGAGGTTGGGAGTGGTTTTCCGACTGTAACAGTGACTTCGTTCGCGATGACGCACTCCTCGTGACGGTCATCATCACCGACGAGGGCGACGGAGACGTCACGGACGCGAGCTCGACCGATCCCCAGGATTGGTTCGACTTGGTCGCCACCGCCAAGGGCTCAGAGTCCAACGCGGTGGTGGTGTCACTCCTCAATGGCGTCACGCCCGAATGCCCCGTGTCGGATTCTGCGTTCGACGGCAGCCACATTGCAAACTTCACGCGGCGATTCACGCACGGCTTCGTCGGGGGCATTTGCGGGCCCGATTACGGGAGTATCTTTGCCCAGGCGGTCGATGGCATCGACGCCGCGTGCTCGAACTATTCCGTCAATTTTGTCGACTGATGGAGAGCCGCCGGGAAGCCCGGCACTGGGCGCGGTGGCATTGCCCCGAAAAAGTGGACACCTTGGTCACGCAGGTTTCACTGCAATCAGGGTGTCGTAGTAGCGCCTCTCGGACTCAACCGGGCTGATGCGCCCAATGCTCGAGTGCCTTCGTTTTTCGTTGTAGAAGATTCCGATCCACTCCGGAATGCTCGTCATCGCAGCAGCCTCGGTCATGAAGATGACGTCGTGGACGTGCTCGGTTTTCAGCGTCGAGAAAAACTCTCCGCGACGGCATTGTCCCAGCAATTGGACCGGCGACTCATACTACGCGTGAGTCCAGCGTCGATGAGTTCCTTTCGGTAGCCGGCAGCAGCATATTGGGAGCCGCGATCAGAGGGGAATACGAAACCTTCGGGATGCGGGGTTCGACTACCCAGGGAGGCTCGTAGCGCGTCGAGGGTAGGCTCAGTTCGCATGTGATCGACCATCCCACCACTCCGCGTGAGAACAGGTCGATGCTCACCTCCCTGCTGCCCGGTGTTCTCGCCGGCCTCGCGAGTTCTCCCGCCCATGGCCTTCACCAGGCTCTCCGCATCAGGTGCGCGTTTTTCGGATCACACCGCCATCCACGCCCCATTCGAAGGCGTCGATTGGAGTGCGTTGCGCGTCGAACCTCGGGCGTGAGGGAGGAATTGACCGTAGGGAGACGGTGTCGCCACTGCTGCGAGCCCTATCGCCTATACTGCCAGACGATGAGCTTGCGAGATCCCTACGCTCAAGCAACCTACTCAGGGGACAACACCGAACAGCATCTGTTCAACCGCTACATCGGCGTGATTCTGACGGTCGCGTTCGGTGGCATGGGTGTGTTGTACATTGTTAGCGGGCTGCTGGGCCTCAAGTTCCTAGTGGGCACCAATGGGGTCGAGTCAACGAATCACCCCGAAGCCCTCCTGTTTCTCGCCGCCTCGGGAGTGCTCTTGGTCGGTGGTTCCATCTGGGGTTGGGTCCTGGCCAAGCGGGATTGGGCCGAGATGATCAAAGCTCGCGACGCGGCACTCGCTGGTCCGCAACTCGACGCACCTGCAGCGCACGAAAGCGTGTTCGATCGGGGCGCCGCCGCGCAGGCCGGTGGGCCGC
>JAESSZ010000778.1 GCA_016763875.1 Nannocystaceae bacterium | reverse complement strand
GCGTGGACGTCACTCCTGGAAGCGAAGCCGACGCACAGCGAGGCACGCGACGCGATTGTACGGATCGAGCGCGAGGCACGAGGCGCCCAGCAATGGGACCGAGTTGCCGATGTGCTCTCAGTGCGGTCAGAGCTCACGCAGGTTGTTGCGGAGCGCGTGTCGATGCTGCGCGAGCTGTCGAGCCTGTTCGAAGACAAGCTTGGTGTGCCGGCCAATGCCTTCGACACGACCCGGCGTCTCATCGACGCCGTCGAGGTCGACGAGCAGTTGGCGCTGATCGACGATCTCGAACGCCTCGCTACCGCGACCGGGCGTTGGGCTCCGTTCGCAGATGCGGTTGAGGCCGTCGCCGGGCGCGTCCAGGACGCCGAGCCACAGGCGGCTTTGCACGTGCGCGCTGGGGCGATCCATGCCGAACGTCTGGCGGCCCCCGATCGCGCGATCGTTGCCTACGAGAAGGCGGCCGAGTTGGCGCCTGGCCGCGACACGTTCGGGCCCCTGGTTCCGCTGTACCGCAAGTCGATGCGTATGGCCGAACTGGCGACCGCGCTGCTCTCTTTGGCGGAGTACCAAGAGGGTCCGGAAAAGGTCGCGACCCTTTTGGCGGCGGTTGATGTGCTGCAGACCGACATGGGAGAGACACAAGGCGCGTTCGCGGCGCTGCATGCGGTCTTGGAAATCGACGCGGACCATGCGGACGCGCTTGAGCAGTCCGAAGACCTGGCGCGCCAACTCGAAGACTGGGACAGCCTCGTTGACCTGCTGGGGAGACGTGCCGAAGCTTCAATCGACGGCAACGAAGCCGTGCAGCAACTGCGTGAGGCTGCGCAGATCTGTATTGAAGAACTCGACCAGGTTGCGCGTGCCCCCCAATATTTGGGCAAACTGCTCGACAAGGATCGCAGCGATCGCGCCGCAGCCCAGCAGCTTGCGGGGATCCTGCGCGACCTCGTTACCGACGACTCGAGCGTTCGGGCGCAGTTGATCGACACCGTCGGCATCCTGGTTGAACTGGCCGATACGCCAGACGCGAAAGCGAAGCTGCTGGCTGAGCAGGCCGCTCTGCTCGACCAAGAGGTTGATGGCCGGGAGCGCGCAGTCGATGCGCGCGAGCGGATAATCGAGACCGTTGGCTTTGATTGCAGCGAGGCCGTCGAAGCGGCGGAGTCACTGGAGAAGTGGTATCGGCGTGCTGACGACAACGGGCCGCTCTTGCGACTTCTTGAGCAAATGGGCGGAGCGGCGGACGCCGAAGACGACTTCCGCGTGACGGCGTGGTCCAAGGCGCTTCAACTGCGAAAGTCCGGCCCGGACGAAGATGCAGACCGTGCCGTAGACGCGTTGGAAAAGCTTGCGGAGTTGCAGCCCGACAGCAAGGAATGGCGCGACCAACTCCTGGACCGCTACCTGGAGCGCGAAGACTTCAAGAAGGCCGGACCACTGATCCGTGAGCAGGTCTACGACGAGGAAGACCCCAAGCGAAAAGCCGAACTGTTGCTCAGGGGTGGCCTACTGCGCGGGCAGATCGGGAAAGACGACGGGGCGATCGAAGCCTTGGAGCAGGCGGTCGCACTCGACGACTCGCTCTACGAAGCGTGGTTAGCCCTGCGAGAACTGTATCTTGCCGGCGAGCAGCCTCTCAAGGCGATCGAGGCGCAGGTTCGTGGAGCGCGCGGCAACCCCAATCGCAAGGAGCGCGTGCGGCTCACGTTCGAGGCGGCCACCCGTTTTCTTGACGAACTGGGGCAGCCCGAGCGCGGCATGACGCTGCTGGAGGAATTGGTCGAGTTCGATCCCGACCACCGCGAGGCGACAGGGATGCTCGTGCAGCGCCTGGTTGATTCTGGCGATCTTGAGCGGGCGTGGCCTCACTCGCAGACCTTTGTCATGCAGGTTCGGTCGCAGGCCGCTGACGATCGTGCGCTGAACGTCAAGGCACTCTCCACCGCGGGTCGTTGTGCGCTGACCGTGGGTGAGACCGATCGTGCGCGCGAATACCTGGAGAAGGCCCGCGTTTTCGACGCGACGAATCTCAACGTGTTGCGCCTGTTGGCGGATCTGTCGATCGAGGCTGGCGAGTATGCCGACGCGTTGCGTCACTATCAGTCGGTCGTGTTGGGGGTGGGTAGCAAGATGGCGCCCGCCGATCTGTCGCGTCTCTACGTCCACATGGCGGATGCCCGCAGAGGCATGGAAGAGCCCGCCAAGGCCGTACAGATGGCCGAACGTGCCCTTGAGATCGACCCCGACAACGAGGGCGCGATCGATAAACTCATCGAACTTGCGGCCGCCCAGGGTGGGGCGGCGGCGCTGGCGAATGCCAAGCAGCGGCACGCCGACTTGTTGCGGCGACGCCACGAAGCTGCCGAGGACGATGCCGAGAAGACCGGTCTCATCGAGCAGCGCGTCAAGGTTCTGCACGAGCTGGCCAAGATCCAGGCCGATGAACTCAAGGCACCGGTCGAAGCAGTACGGACGCTCGAGGTCCTCCTTGAGGTCAAGCCAGACGACCCCGGGGTGCTTCACGAGATCCTCGCCATGTTCACCAAGAGTGAACGTTGGCGTGACGCGACCAATGTGATCCGGCGTCTCGCGGATGCACAGACCGATGTCGCGCATCGTGCCCAATATCTTTGGGCTGGCGCGTTGATCTTTCGCGACCACCTGGCCGAGCTGGAGCACGCCATGGAGTGGGTCAAACTCGTGCTCGAGGCGGACCCATTGCACGACAAGGCATACGAGGCGGGCCTCGAGATCCTTCGCAACGCACACAGCTTCAAGGAGTTGGCCCGCCTGATGCGCGGCCGGCTCAAGGCGCTACCCAAGGATGCACCGCCGCAGCAGCGCGTGACGCTGTTCGCGGACCTGGGTGAGATCTACGAGAAGCACCTCGGCGATTCGAAAACCGCGATCGCGGCCTACAATCAGTCGGTTCGTTTCGCGACGGGGGCGCTTGGCGGTGGCGAGGAGATCCGGGAGCGAAGGCTCACCGTGATGCGGCTCGCGGTCCAGTTGGGCGACGATGAGATCGACAAGGCCATCATGCAGGGCCACGCGCTCATCTCGGACAACCCGATGGAGTTCGAGGTTTACCATCGGCTGGTCGAACTCTACCTTCGGCGGGGCGATCGCGACCGCGCACGGGCGCTGTCCCGAGCGCTGGTGTTCCTGAAACAGGCGGACGAAGCGGAGCAGAACCTCGCGGCGCAGACCGGCGGCGCCGCGCCAGTGGCACGGCGCAAGATTTCGCGAGAGCTGTGGCGCAAGGCTGTCATGCATCGGCAGCAGAACTCGCGGGTCTCGGACATCTTCGCCACCGTGTGGCCGATGGTGGCCGCGCGGGAAGGGCATACGCACGCTAAGTTTGGCGTTAGTCGCGACCAGCGGACGGAGATCACGATTCAATCGCCGACAGCCGTCTCGCGGTTCCTCGCCCACGCGTGCCAGGTCATCGACGCGCCTCAGCCTGACTTGTTCTTGCACGACGAAGCGGGCGGTCTGCTCGTGGATGCACTGGTCGACTCCGGGGGCGAGCAGCAGCGCGTGTTCTCGTCCGTCATAGCGGGCAAGGAAGTGCTCGCCGAGAAGAACGAAGGTGCACTCAAGTTCATCGCCGGTCGTGCCATCGCGCGGTCGCGACCTGATCACATTCTGGGAGCGATGCTGCGCGACGCGGGCAGCCTGCAGGCGACGCTGTACGGCGTTGTCGCCGTGTCGATGCCTGACGCAGACATCCCAACGGGCTCCAAGGCAGAAGCTGGTCGCTTGGCGGAGGTGTTTCGAACGTATCTCTCGCCCTCTAAGATCGAGCAACTAGGCAAGGTGGCGGCCAAGGTCGTCGCCCACGGCGAGTTCGACGCCCAGTTGTGGTTGGAGTCTGCCGCCTACACGGTGACACGCGCGGGCTTTGTGCTTTGTGACGACTTGCAGACCGCGGCCCGCGTTCTCACCAACGAAGGGGACGCCGGTTTGGCGGTTCCTGTGAAGGACCGCGTTCGTGACCTTGTCGGGTACTCGGTGTCTGACCCGTATCTCAAACTTCGACGCGAGATAGGCCTGGCTGAATAGCGCGGTATCCAAGCCCGGCGTGCGCGTGCATCGCCGGTCTTGCTTGGCCCCAGTTGGAACGAATCGGAGGCCCGTGCGTGAACACAGAAGATGCACGATCCGGAAAGCTCCGCCCTCATCGCGTTGAGCGAGCTTCAACAACTTGAGGCGCAGCGTGTGGCACAGCTGGCGGCCGAGGACGCGGCTCAACACGCGGCGGCCCAACAACAACTGCGTGCGGCCAAAGAGCGTACTGCCGAGCAGGCGCGCGTTGCCGCTGAGTCCGCCGCACGGCAAGCCGCGGCCGAGCTCGCCGCCCACCAACAGACGCTGCGCGATGAGCAGACTCGACTTCAGCTCGCCGAAGTACAAGCGCGGGCTGAGCAAGAAGTGCGACTGCAGACCGAGCAGATGCGAATCGAAGCACAGATTCGGCAGGCCGAGCGCAGTGCTCGCCCAAAAT
>JAESSZ010000079.1 GCA_016763875.1 Nannocystaceae bacterium | reverse complement strand
GTCCTGTCCGCCTTCTTCGTCGCCGCCGCGAGCGTCACCGCCGTTCGAACCCGATCCTCGTCGGCGTCCGCCAACACGCCCACCGCCTCTCTCAGCGCGATGCGACGGCCGCGAAGGCACGCCATGCGAAGCCCCATGATCTCCGCCGACTGCTCCTGGCGCACACTCGTGGCCTCGCACACCTCGGTGTGTTTTTCGGCCCAAGCGGTGGCGTAGTCGCTGAGTCGTCGCTCCACCCGCTCCCACGTGTCGGGGGCGTACGCCAACCGCGTGCCCAAGATCGCCTCCTGCACCTGTTGGATGCGCGCGTCGTCCCAGATGCCTGCGAGCTTGTCCGCGGCGCCGTCGCACCGCTGCCCCACCTCAGCTTGGTACGCGATACTCAGGCTAACCAGGCCCAGCCCACCAAACAATCCGAACCCCAGCCAGCCCCTGCGCCGCGGTGCGACCATGCGCCGCAGCTCGCCCAGCAGGGCCTCCATCGACGGCCAACGATCCGCGGCGTCGACGGCCAACCCTCGCACCAGCACCTTGCGCAGCGCGGCCGGGACCCCGGTTCCCTTCGGCGCCGGCCGCAACTCGCCGTCGATGATCGACACCATCTGCGCCGCTATCGTGGCGCCCTCGAACGGTCGTTCACGATACAGCGCCTCGTAAAGCGCCACGCAATAGCTGAACTGATCGCTACGAGCGTCGGTGTCGCCACCCTTGATCTGTTCCAGCGGCATGTAGCCGGGCGTGCCCATCACCGCGCCAGCACGCGTCAGCGGGGTGCCCAGCGCGGAGTCGCCCCCGGTTGTAGCAAGGATGTCGGTCTCGG
This sequence comes from Nannocystaceae bacterium, assembly GCA_016763875.1. Lineage (GTDB taxonomy): Bacteria > Myxococcota_A > Polyangia > Nannocystales > Nannocystaceae > JAESSZ01. The sequence goes on along the minus strand of JAESSZ010000079.1, from coordinate 6,112 downwards.
TCTGTGGCCGAGGTCGCTTCCCGGTGGGCTCGTCGCGTGGTTCGGCCTGCCGCGCCAGACCAAAGTCCAGCACGCGCGGACGCCCCTTGTCGTCGATGACGACATTGTCCGGCTTGAAATCGCGGTGCACCAGCCCCTGCTCGTGCGCCGCGGCCAGCCCCGCCCCCGCTCCGATGAACACGTCGACGCATTGCCGCCAGCCGGGTGAAGGGCTCTGCTGCATCCACTTGCGGAGCGACTGGCCATCCACCAGCCCCATTGCCACGAAGGTCTGGTCCTCGACTTCGGCGACCTCATACACCTGCACTACGTTGGGGTGCGACAGCTTTGCCATCGCCTGCGCCTCCCGCAGCAGCCGCATGGTGTGCTCCTCATCAAGCTCACGATGCAGCACCTTCAATGCCACCGGCCGGTCCAGCGAGCGATCAAACGCCTTGAGCACGGTGCCCATCCCGCCGGACCCCAGCACACCGAGCACAACGTAGCGCCCGGCCTTCTCCAGTTCGACGGACCACTTGGAGAGCGGCGAGGACTCCGCCCTGCCCACGGGGCCTTCTCCCGCAGGCGCGCCAAGCGTTGGCGCGTCCGACAGCGCGTGCGACGGCACCATTGCCGTGTGGGCGAGGGCCAGCGTCGAGTCGCCACCAGTCTCGGACGGCCGTCGGGACTCAGAACTCACCCGATAGAGCGTACTCTGTATCGGGCGGATCGAACTACCGGCAAGACGTCCCCAGCGCGAGGACCTCATCAGACCCGAGCGCACGCGTGTGACGCGAACGTCGTGGATCCTGGCGTCGAAGTAGCCTTGATACCCCCGCGCTACCCGGCTGAGCCTCGATCAGTAGGGCGACTCGGTGCGATGCGTGCAGTCCGGGTTGATGGTCCCGTCGGCCGCCAGGGCAACGCACTCCCCGTTGCGACAAGCCTCCTGCCCGCTACTCCAGCCGCACCCGTCGTCGCAGTTGTCCGCGTCTGGGTTCGACTTGATCCACGCCGCACTCACCGAGCCGAGCGCGCAGGTCATCGTGCAGTCACTGTCGCTCTTGCACGCCCACTGCTCCCCGGAGGGCGGTGGCGCATCGGGGGACACTGCCACGGTTTGCGGTGATGCGGCGCGTGTTGGCTTGGACTGCGGCGGGCTGCTGCCCGTGCACGCCGTGAGCACGACACCGAGCAGGCCTGTGAGCGCACGTGTCACCACCACGGATCGTACATAACACGAACGACTCCCGCACCAGGCCGCCGTCACACCTCAGCTCGCCCCCCTCAGAAAGCCAGTCCACAGCCGAGTCACTTCATCGACGAACGCCTCCTGCGGGACCCCCTCGTCGTCCGCGATGTAGCCGTGCACGAGCGCGTTGCTCCCTTCGACGACGATACGCGCCGCCAACGTCAGATCGGGCACCGCAACCTCGGGGTGCCCGGCCATCCACGCCTCCACCACGGCGCGCAGGCGCAGCTCAGCCTCGGCCACCCGACTCCGCACAGCGGGCAGTGCCGCGAGCTTCGCTAGGAATACACGATGCAGTCCCGGTCGCACGGTGTGCAAATCGAGCAGCGCCTCCACCATGGGTCGCAGGCCGTCGGCCAACGGTGTCTGTTCGGGGGGCGTACGGCTCACCGTCGCGCTCAACGTTTCGATAGCCTCATCCACGTGCGCCTCGAACAGGCGGCCGACGATCGCGTCCTTGTTCGGGAAGTACTCGTACAGCGACCCGATCGACACGCCGGCCAGTTTGGCGATGCCGTTGGTCGTGGCCGCCCCGCGGTCGAAAAGCCGAGTTGCAGCCTCAAGGATGCTGTCCACCGTGTGCCGAGAACGGTCTTGGACCGGCCTACGGTGGCGTCCAGCGGGCTTTGTGGGGTTGGACATGCAGCACAGAACCCGAGTCGCGCGTGCCCAATCTGAAGCTCACCCTAAGGGCATGCACGGCGACACGCTCAATAGCGTAACACTCGGACTCCTCACCCTGTACGGCTTCGTCGCCCTGCTGGGGCGCACGGCACTGCAGCGCCTCCGCGAGCACGACTCCGGTTGGCGCGGCATCTCAGGCAAGCCCGGAAGTGTCGCGTGGTGGGCGGGCGTTTTGCTGGCCGTCTCTGTCGTCGGCCTGGGGCTCGCCCCCGCGTTGGCGCCTGCACAACCAGCGGTCGCTTTGTGGCGCGTGCTCGTCGGCGGGGTCGGATTTGGACTCGGCGGCGTGTTCACGATCTACGCCCAGATCGCGATGGGACGCTCGTGGCGAATCGGCGTGAAGACGGGTGAGCGGACCCAGCTGCGCACCAACGGGCCCTTCGGTTGGTGCCGCAATCCGGTGTTCATGGGCATGCTGGTGACCACCGGGGCGCTCGCACTGTGGGTGCCCTGGCTCCTCGTGCCTTGGGCGCTGATGCTGCTGTCGCTGGAACTTCAAGTTCGGGTGGTGGAGGAGCCCCACCTGCTAACGACCCATGGCGAGACGTATCGCGACTACGCGCGCACAACCGGCCGGTTTGTGCCGGGCCTGGGACGAGGCCTCGACCCGTCGGCACGCGTGTAGGCCCGCACGTGCCGGGGCGTGTCACCGACGCAAAACCGTCTCTAGCGCGGCGGCATCTCGCGATCGAGTTCGGCCCTGCACTCCGGGCCCAGGTGTCCCGTGCTCGCGTCGGTGTTGGCGATGCTGCCCTCTGCGTCCTGCATCGGGCAGCGCGCGTCGTGCTCGGTGCAGTGGCCGAGACCCAACATGTGGCCGACTTCGTGGATCGCGGTGTTCACCATACGGCGGCGCAGGTGCTTGCGTCCCTTCGCCTTTCGTTTCAGACGAAAGCTCGACACCACGGCCGCCCGACCTGGCATGTTGCCCAGCCCAAAGACTCCCCAGTCCTTGAACTTGCCCTTCGTGGTGGAGATGTCTTTTTGGGTCAGAGCCAGGATGCGCGTGGACGTGGGCTCATCGGGGATCAGGGTTGGAAGATGCTCGAGGATGTCGTCTGCACGAAAACGCCTGCGCGGCGCGTACCAGGCGAACTTGGGCAGGGGCTTGCGACCCAGGCGCCTGACCTCGACCTGAAGCTCCTCGGCGAGCCCGGCCGCGATCGCGTCCAGCATGTTGGCGTCGAACGGACCCAACGAGACCAGGTACACGGTCGCGCGTGTCTTGACCGCCTGGATCTCGCTGGTGGACTGGGGCGGGTTGGCGTGGGGCCTGGTGGGCTCGGGTTCGGGCTCGGGGGCCTGCTCCGGCTCCGCTGCCTGCGCGGCTTCATCGCAGCCGACGAGGCCACAGGCACACAGAGCGTAAAGCAGGGTCCGACGAGACAGGCGCACGCTGTTTAGACGCACCAGGAACCCCGAGGGTTTCTGCGATTTCGCCCACGAACACCGCAACCGAGCGCGGTTCGCCCGCAACGCACGACCTCGTGTGTCCCGCATTCGTCCGTGCGCGCGCCCGCCCTCGGTCGCCTGCCCAGGCAATGGCTCGATTGCAGTCTTCGAAGACGGAGAAGGGCAGCCGCACCGAGATGCCTGCGTTGCAGCGCTCCACATCGAACAAGTTCGATAGATCCCTCGCTCATCAGACGATGGCGCGCGCCTCTCCGCGCTCGTAACGTCAGGAGTAGGTCTCATCCGACCTCGCGTGGGCAGCAACCGAGATGGACACGACCGGGCGCATCGCGAAGGAGTTCGACGCGCTGGCGTGGACGACCGTGAACAGCCACAAGCAGGCGGTTGCGGGCGCATTGTTCGGACCTACGGGACCCGCGAGCGCGCCGAGCAAGATCGGCCGGTTTCGCATCTCGGGGGAGTTGGGGCGAGGCGGCATGGGCCAGGTGCTCGCCGGTTTCGACGCTCAACTCGAGCGCAAGGTTGCTATCAAGCTGCTGCACAAGGAGATCGGTGCCGAGCACAGCGCTCGTCTTGAACGGGAGGCGAAGGCACTGGCCAAGCTCTCGCACCCCAACGTCGTGCAGGTCTACGAGGTCGGTATCCACGAAGACCGCTTGTTCGTGGCGATGGAGCTGGTGAAGGGGGCCACGTTGCGCGCGTGGCTAGGCGACGGCAAGCGCAGCGTTGCCGAGGTGCTCGCCCTGTTCGTCGCGGCGGGACGAGGGTTGGCCGCGGCACACGACGCAGGTCTCATCCATCGAGATTTCAAGCCAGACAACGTACTGGTCGGGGACGACGGGCGCCCCCGCGTTTTGGACTTTGGGCTGGCCCGAGAGCACTGGCGTCGCTCCGAGGAGCCCGACCCTGTTTCGGGACCGCCAGCTGTCCAGCTCGACGACCAACTCGACGACCAGCTCGACCAACTCGACGACCAACTCGGTTGGCTCGATACGCGTCAACCGACGATGTTGACCTCGGTGGGCGCGATCCTAGGCACGCCCGCGTACATGTCCCCAGAACAGTTCATGGGCGCTGCGACGTCGCCGGCTACCGACCAGTTCAGTTTTTGTGTCGCCCTGTGGGAAGCGCTGTATGGGGAGCGGCCGTTCGGCGGTGAGTCGATGCGCGCGCTCGCGGCTGCGGTGCTGTCGGGGAGGATTGACGCGGCGAAGCATCGTGGCCCGGCCCGGCTGCGACGTGCGGTCGAGCGCGGGTTGGCCACAGACGTCGAGCGGCGATGGCCAGACATGGATGCGCTGCTGGCCGAACTCGAGCACATTCGTACCGCGCCGCTGCGCCGAAAACGGAGTGCGGTGGTGGGGGTCGCATTAGCGATCGCCGCGTTCACCGGGGGGTGGTCGCTGCTGAGGGACCCAGCTGGGGTGACCTCCGTGGCTGGCTCCGGTCCGATCGCGTGCCCGCCCGCGGCACAACGAACGGCTGGGATCTGGGACGATGAGACCCGCGCCCGACTGGCGAGCCGGTGGGGCGACGGCCCAGCCTACATACGGCAGTGGTGGCAGTTCGAATCCACGATGCTTGACGACTGGGTCGCCGACTGGACTCGGATCTACGAGGGCAGCTGCGGCGGCGAGTCGAAGACGGACCCCACCCGGTTTGCGCTGCGCATGTCGTGCCTTGACCAACGCATCGTGGAGATCCGCACCCGCGTTCGACTCATGGACGACATCGATCCGGCAACGCGTGCCTTGGCCGCGGCGGTCGAATATCCGCCTTTGCGGCTGCCAGCGGAGTGCGAGCTTGAGGGAACCCTACAGTCGACCCCTTTGATGCCTTCTGACCCGGAGCAACGCGACGCGATCATTGACGCCATCATCGAACTGCGCGTCGCAGAAGGGGTGGCTATGGCAGCGTATGTGGGCGATCGCGTGAACCCGGATCTACTCGATCAGGGACGGGCGGCGATCGCAGCGGTCTCCGAAACCCAGTTCCATCCGGCGGTCGCCGAGACCCTGTTCCGAGTCGGGAACGCGCAGATCGTCGCAGGTGTCGAAATGGAGCTGGGTTTCGCGAGACTCCAGCGAGCCAAGGACCTCGCTCGCGCTTCCCGGGCCGACGTTGTGTGGGTCTTGGCCGAGGGGTGGAGTCTGATTCACGACACCCACCGAGGCACGCGGCAGTACGCATCCGCGGACGTTGGGCGGTTGCTCGACGAACTCGCGATGGCGGCCAAGCGCATGGGTGACCCAACACAATCGACGTTGAGTGTCCTGGATCTCCGGGCGAGGCGCGCCGTGGCCCGAGGCGATGGGGAGAAGCTTGCGAACCTCGCCGAAGAGATCGAGCGGATCGCGGTCGCCGGATATGGCCACCGATCGTACTTTGCTGCGCACCAGATCGAGCGCGTGGCGGGCCGCCTGGCACGCCTCGGAGAGGACGCCCTTGCGCGCCACTACCGGGAGCGTGCGCTCTCGATCCTCGAGGCCGGTGCGGGCCGTGGCAACTACTACACACACACAATCCTCGTCGAACTCGGTGCAGACGACTTCGTGCAAGGTCGGTGGCGCCAGGGTGAGAACACGGTGCGGCGGGCCATCGCGATCTTGGGTGACAGCTTCGCCGTCGGGGAGACACAGGCAGTTGAGGTTCGAGCGACGCTTGCCGTCGCGTTGGCCCTGCGAGGCTCCATCGCCGAGGCGGAACAAGAGCTGGCTCGTGTGCCGCTATCCGCACGAAATACGACGCCGACCTGGGCTGAGGCGCACGCGGTGCTGGCGGCCT
>JAESSZ010000777.1 GCA_016763875.1 Nannocystaceae bacterium | reverse complement strand
TTGCCGCCGCCGGCCGTGGATCGGCGTCGGGTTCGGCGGCACGCGTGCGCCCAGAGTCTCCGGCGACGACCTGCATGGTCTCTTCCAGATTGTCGCGTCGATCACCGCACCCAAGACCGATGAAAGCGGAAAAAGGCACGCTCGCGATCAGGGCGGTGCGGGCGTGTGGCCGTTGGGTCATGGAAGTCGTCATGGAACGGCCGTCCGAACGTTCCCGTCAAAGCTGCGGCAGTGGAATCCCGCGAACGCCGAGGTCGAGTTCGTAGAGTTGGTCGTCATTGATGTCGATGACGTAGAGCCGCCAGTTGTCCCAGCCACCCACACCAGACCCGAAGTGCATGTTCGGGATCCATCCCGACGGCAGATCGACCACGAGCTCGTGATTCTGGCCTTCGACCTTGTAGATCACGCCTGGGCCGAAGTCGGTGACGTAGACGTTGTTGCATTCGTCGACGACGATGCCGTCCAGACCGCCAGTGCCAATGTTGCTAGCGAACTCGACGACATCGCCGCTCTCGATGTTGATCTGGTGCACCGTTCCGTCGCCGAAGCTTCCGACGTACAGATTCTCGTAACTGGGGTCGAACGCCAGTCCATTCGGGGACGGCAAGTCCTCCGCGATCGCCTCGACGGAGAGCGAGTCCGGGTCGACGCGAAGCACGCGGCCGCCGTTGTTCTCGGCGACGTACACGATATCGTCCAGGTCGACCGTCAGGCCGTTGGGATACGAGACGCCGTTGGCGATGATTGTGGTCGTGCCATCGGTACCCACGCGAATGACCTGGCCCGCGCCAGGATCGTTGAACACGACGTCGCCGTTGGACAGCATCGCCGTGCCCGCTGCGAACCCGGAGCCCACGCCGGGGAACACCAACGACGATGGCCCGCCGTAGTTCGCTCGAAGCAGATCACCGCCGTTGGCCACATTGAGCATGTAGCCCTCGCTATCTAGAACGAAATCCTCGGACGCAGTCGGTCCGCTCACGGTGACGTAGTCGATCGGGAGCGCCGGAAGATTATCGCACTCCGCCGGCTCACCAGTGCTCGAGCCCGATTCTTCGCTCCCGCTGGTGGTGTCGGACCCGGCCGTTGCTCCGGTCGAGGTCCCGGTCCCGGTGTCATCGTTGGCAACCGCGGTTGTGCCCGAACCACTGCTCTCGCCGTTGGCGGAGATCGTGGTTCCACCGTCGTCGGGTGAATTATCGTCGGGCGAATTATCGTCGGGCGAATTATCGTCGGCACCACTGCTGCTATTGGCGCCCGTCGATGTTCCGGATGTTCCGGTAGACGCACCGTCGGTGCCCGCAGTCGCGGGATCCGTGCCACACGCAGCGAGCGCGAGTCCGGCCGAGGCAGCGATGATCAGCAGGTTCGATCGTGAACGTTTCGACGGATTGTTTCCCATTGGCTCGGATCCCCTTCGAACTTCTGTTGATGGCCCGCTGGGACACCGAGCTTCAAATCGAACGGGTTCTTTTATTTCTCCGGGTCGCATGCCGCCCGAAACTGCCGGTAACCGCGTTGCGCGTGAGCCAGTCGCAGTGCCGACGCACCCGGAGCGGTTCATTCGTGCGCCTATTGCGCTCGCTCCTGCCGCTCGAAGTCGGGCGATGCCGACGCGTGACGATCGCTACCGACGAAGCGGGGCGTCGAGTTCGGCGGGCATCCCGGCCACCGTCGGCGTCGCCTGAGGCCTGAGCTCCGCGGTCGTCCGACCCGCCGCGTTGGCCATCGATGTCGTGAGCGTGTCGCCGTAGACGCGGCAGCGCTCCAGCAGCGGGAGCAAGGGGGCGCAGACCTGCTTTGCGTTCGCGAATCCTGGTTCGAGCTTGAGCCGGACAACGCCTTCGCTGCAGCTCACCGTCGTCGGGCGACGGTTGGCCCGTGGCTCGCGGGCGATGGCCTTGGCGATGAGCAGGGGCACCGCGGTCAGCAGGTCGATGGTGTGGGCCTCGAGCCGGACTTCAACAAAGGACGTGGGTCCCTCGCTCGTACCGAAGTCGCCTTCCATCGCCACACGTGGGCTCTCCCCGATGGCCAAGCCGACGAATGTGCGTGCTTGGGCCATGTCTTCGTCTGCGCCGCCGTCGGCCGGCGTGTGGTTTCGTGCGTAGACGAGGAGCTGCATCACATCTCCGTACAACGCTCAGTCGTGGCTCCCAAGAAATCCGCGAAGAGTTGAGGTACGGTGCCCAGGTGCTGCCGATCCACGAAATCGCGTCCAAACTCGGGGTTTCTTCGGACCACATCGTTCCCTACGGCCGTGACAAGGCCAAGATCGAACTTCGCGCACGCGAGACTGCGCGGGACTCGAGTGATCCTGCCAAGTTGATTCTGGTTTCGGCCCTGACACCAACGCCAGCGGGTGAAGGAAGACGACGACCACCATCGGTTTGGCCGATGCGTTGGCCAAACTCGGCCACCGCACGTGCGCGGCGCTTCGGGAGCCATCGCTGGGTCCGTGCTTCGGGATCAAGGGTGGCGGCACGGGTGGTGGCGAGTCGCAGTTGTCGCCCTCGGACGACATCAACCTGCACTTCACCGGGGACTTCCACGCGATTACCGCGGCGCACAATCTGCTCTCGGCCGCGATCGACAACCACCTGCATTTCAGCAGTGACCTCGACCTCGAGTCGCGCAAGGTGAGCTGGCCTCGTGTTCTGGACGTCAACGATCGTGCATTGCGCAACGTGGTTGTGGGCCTCGGCGGTAAGACCTTCGGAATGCCGCGCCAGGGCTCATTCGACATCACCGCGGCATCCGAGGTCATGGCGATGCTCTGTTTGGCCGACGACGCCGAGGACCTGCGGGTGCGTATCGATCGCACGCTCGTGGGATTCAACCGTAAGGGAGAACCGGTTTCGGCCGGCCAGATTGGTGCCACTGGCGCGATGCTGGCGCTGCTTCGCGATGCAGTGCATCCCAACCTCGTGCAGACCAAGTACGGGACGCCCGCGGTGGTGCATGGCGGTCCGTTTGCCAACATTGCGCACGGCTGCAACTCGGTCATCGCCACCAAGATGGCGATGCACTTCGCGGACTGGGTCGTGACCGAAGCGGGATTTGGGTTCGACCTGGGGGCGGAGAAGTTCTTCGACATCAAGTGCCGCAGCGCGGGCCTCAAGACCGCGGCGGTGGTCATTGTGGCTACGATCCGCGCGCTGAAGATGCACGGTGGCAAGGGGCTCAAAGAGCTGTCGCCGCCCGACGTCGAGTCGGTACAGCGTGGGATCGTCAATCTGGAGAAGCACATCGAGAGCGCCAAACTGCTGGGGCAGCGACCCATTGTCGCGATCAACCGATTTACGGATGACACCGACGGCGAGATTGCGGCGGTCGAGGCGTGGTGCGCGAGCCAAGAGGTTCCATTCGCGGCGTGTGAGCACTTTGCCCGCGGCCCGGATGGCGCCATCGACTTGGCGAACAAAGTTGTCGAGGTTGCCCAACAAGGCGAGCCGGTCGGCAATACCGTCTACCCGCTGGACGCATCTGTGCCGGACAAAATCGACGCGGTGGCTCGCGGGATCTACGGCGCCAAGGGCGTGGCGTTCACCGGTCAAGCGCGCAAGGACCTCGCGCAGATCGAAGCCCTCGGCTACGCGAACCTACCGATCTGCGTGGCCAAGACACAGTCGTCGCTGTCGGACAATCCTGCGCTTCGTGGGCGGCCCAGCGACTTCGAGATCACGGTCCGCAACGTCCAGATCAACGCGGGCGCGGGTTTTCTGGTTGTGCTCACCGGTGACGTGCTGCGCATGCCGGGTCTGCCCCGCAAACCGCAGTACGCCAACGTCGATCTCGTCGACGGCACCATCAAGGGACTTCGTTAGGCGTTGTGTTTCCGGTACGCCGACTTGCTGGACGGCTCGGTGCAACGCTGCGCAGCAATCGAGCCCGGGTCGCACTTCGGCAAGCACTGGAGCGTAGGGCCGCCGAGTCTCTGATGGGCTTGCGCCGTCGCGTCGCGGGTTTACGCGAGGCACGAGTGCAAGTGGATGGGTTCGACATTCCCTATCTCATTGGTGGTGAGTCGCACGCTGGCCGCGACGTCGTTCTCATCCACGGATTTTCGGATACCAAGGACAGTTTCGTTGACGTCGCGCGCATCTTGGCCAAGACCCACCGCGTGATCTTGCCCGACCTGCCCGGATTTTCGCAGGCGAGCCAGCCGTGGGACTTTCACTATTCACTGCCCGCGATCACCGAGATTGTCGCGGCGGCGCTACAGCGCCTGGGGCTGTCGCGTGCCCATGTTGTGGGCAACTCGCTCGGTGGCGCCATCGCTGCGCAGTACGCCGCGACGTACCCCATGCGTGTCGCGACACTCACGCTGATTGGGGCGGCAGGGTTGGACATGCCGGTCGCCAGCCCACTGCAGCGGCAGCTGGACGCGGGAGAAAACCCGTTCGTCGTAGATACGTACGAGGCATGGGCCGCGTTCATCCAGATGGCGCTCGAGAAGCCACCCTTGATGCCAGGCGTGGTGCGGCGGCAGATGGCGCGGGTGTTCATCGCGCGCGCAGCGTTGAACGAGAAGATCCTCGCGGACCTGCTGGCGAGCGACTACAAACTCAGCGAGCGGTTGTCCGACATTCGCGCACCGACGCTGGTGCTGTGGGGCAACTGCGACCGGTTCATCGACCTCTCCGCCGGTCGCGTGTATCACGCGGCGATCGAGGGGGCGCGGCTCGTCATCTTGGACCGGATCGGCCACTGTCCCCAGGTCGAAGCGCCTGGGCGCACAGCACGGTGCATCCAGACCCACCTCGACACTCTGTGATCCACGCCACATTCGGCGGACTTCGTGGTGTGCACATGATCGTTTGCGGTGTTGGAGTCACTGCCTACCTGGGCTGAAACCGCCGTCGCGTACGATGGCGGTCCTGGCTCGTCATTACTTGGACCCACCTAACTTGCCCATGAACGACATGACATATGAACCAATGCCGCGCGTGCGCGCGGGTATTCGCCTCGTCGCCGCCCTGGCGATTGTGGTCTCCGCTGGCTGTGGGGACGACTTTGAGGGCCCCGCCAAAGAGGGAGAGTTGGGGGTCGGCGCCTTCTTCTACGGGTGTTCGGGCGACTCTGATTTCTACTGCGACGACGGTGGCCAGGCGGAGCACTTTCCGGAGGCTATTGCGGTTGGCGGCCGGTTTACGCTCGACTACAACCAAGACAACGACGGGGTCCTGCCCAAGACGATCCCCGGATCAGACTCGATCGCTGTTGATGGATCCGGGTTGGTGATCATCCGCGCCGGATGGTCCGTTGTGTTGGCCTCGCAAGGCGACGGGGACATCATCGATCTGCTGCATCTGTCGGGTCGCAACGTGGAGCGCATTGCGTTGTTTGTCGGCGACAGTCAGGAGCTGGCCGAAATCGAGCTTGAGGCTGGCGAGCGTGTGGTCCTCGTCGGACGTCCACAGGATTCGAACCGGACGACTTTGGCGGGTGCGCTCGACTACGAATGGCGCAGTGACGACGATGCCGTGTTCAGGATCGCGTCGGCGGACCTCGACGAGTCAGTGGCGATCGAAGGGGTGTCGGCCGGTACCACGATGCTGGCGGTGACCGCAGGCAGCTTCACGCAAATGATCTCGGTGACGGTGAGCGGGGAAGGGTCCACCACGAGCGGGGAGAGCACGGGAGACCCACCGCGACATGATGGATCTGAATCGGACGAAGGAGACTCAGGCACGGGCGGTGAGGCCGAGTCGGGGACCTCAGGCGGCGGTGGATCGGAGGAGGACTCGGGCGGCAGTACCGATGGCGACACGACGACGGGAGGTGCGCAATAATGAACGCCCTCAAAACGATACTCGCCAGTTGTACGCTGGCGGTCGCGTGCCTCAGCGCAACCGCGTGCCAGCCTTCGTACCAGGCCATTGAGTTCAATACGATCAGCAGCCCGCCGGTCAACGTCACGATCCGCGACTTCCTGATCGAGATGCCCGCGGGCGTCGGTGCGGCGGTACGAGTCTCGCCGATAAGCGCCAACAACAACGAGTACGACTCCGGCCAGCGGATTGACCTGCGCTCTCAAGATCGTGACGTGCTTACGGTGTACCGTCGCAAGAGCCGACGTGAGTTTGTCTTGGTCGGGGTCAACCCAGGCACGACGTGTCTCGAGGTCGTGATCGATGGGCGGGGCGAGGAGTGTATTGACGTGGAGATCAGCGAGCCCGCTGGCGGCTAGTTTCTCGGCGGCCGCACGGTGCGCCGTTAGTCGCTCGCGAGGATTACCGCCTGAGCCGGGAAGCGTGGATTTTGCCGTGAACCATGCCTTGAGCCACTGCAATGGGCGTTTTTCCGGACTATCCGAACTCGCATGCATTGTGCAGCCAATGTTGACGACCCGTTCTGGGCCGGTTCCGGGGCAACCACAAGATTCAGCTCAGACGGTGATCCACGCCCGTTAGTACTACTGTAGCCATTTTCGCGGTCGCGTTGTGTGTTTGGGCGCACTTCCCGTCCCGAAGCTCACCACAGATTCTTCTGATGCCCCCGAAAAATCCGATGTGCTCGACGTACGCGACGTACGCGACGTACGCGACGTACGCGACGTACGCCCAGACA
>JAESSZ010000776.1 GCA_016763875.1 Nannocystaceae bacterium | reverse complement strand
TACGGGATCGGGGCACTGGCGACCGACGCGTCCGCGGTGTCGCGGATCTTCCGGATCAAACAGCGTCCGAAGACCCGTCCGCTTATCGTGCATTTACGCCGCGCCTCGCAGATCGACGCGTTTGCGACGAACGTTCCCGAGTACGCGCGGACTTTGGCAGAGGGGTTGTGGCCCGGACCGCTCACACTCGTGCTCAAGCGCCGTGAGTCGGTGCTCGACGAAGTGACGGGGGGTGGGGATACGGTCGCCCTACGGGTGCCTAACCACCCGATCGCTCTCGAATTGTTGGAACAAACGCTGGAACTCGGCGGGATCACGGCGGGCATCGCGGCGCCCTCGGCGAATCTGTTCGGCGAGGAGCCACCCACGACGGTCGAGGCGGTGGTTGCGGGTCTTGGTCGCCCCACGGTCGACGACGAAAGGACACCCGACATGATTCTCGACGGTGGTGACCGAACCGGCGGCGTGCCATCCACCATCATCAGTTGCGTGGGACAGTGGCCGCGCGTGCTGCGTTACGGCGCCATGGACAAGGCGAAGATCGAGCGCACGATCGGCCGTTGGGTCGACATGTAGCTGACGCGCGTCGCGCTACAGGCCGCGGGTCCAGCCCGCGCGTTCGCGGGGATTCCAGGTCAGTGTTCGCCCGCCGATGGGACCAAGATCGAGATCCGGCGCATCAGTCTGTGCGAGCGCGACCAGCCGCCGGCCGAAGAGCAGGAACTCGCGAGACAGATCTGCCACGACGTCGAACAGGCGAAGAGTCGAGATCGGATCGGCTTCGGCCAGTTTGTCTACGTTGGTGAAGACCAGCGCGACACCACCGGGGTCGGGCACCTGCAGTCGCGACGTGGCTTCACGAAATCCATCGAAACTCGGGTCGTACTCGCGGTCTGGCGAGAGCTTGAGCCGCGCTTCGAAGTGGAACGCTTCCAGCGAATCCATGGCGCCATCGTCGAACTGGACGACCTCGTAGCCCTCCAAGGCGAACCATGCGACGTCCTCGCCGAGCACCTCATGCTGGTAGTACAGCGCGACGCCACCCTCCGCGAGGACCTCGAAGTCCAGTCGGTTGCAATCTTCGGGAGAGAAAACGCCCATTCGCGACTCGCGACACTAGCAGCTTCGGTCGAGAACCCCGCGTTTGCGGCGCGCACGGAGGGAACCGACCACGTGGGGCCTCAAACTCGTAGCCTGGCGCACGATTTTCTCAACGGAGCGAGCGACGGAGAGGCTGCGAGTGTCTTGTCAGGAGAAAACGCGCAGCTCCCGCATCCGCCTGATCGTGCGTTGCGACCGCTGGCCACGATCTCAGTTCAATCGGCGGCTACTGAGTCTCGCTGCCGAGTTGCTGCAGTCGCAGCCCCAGTTGCTCGGCAGATTCGGGCACACCGTCTCGGCGATGATGAGATGGCCATCCTCGTTGGGATGAATGTGGTCGAAAGCGCGGAGCTCCGGTTTCATGAACCATTGTGGGACCGCGGCGGCGCGTTCGGCATCGGCCTGAAGCCAGGTCGCGTGCTGCACCTCGTCCATCGCCTCGTGGTTCTTTTTCCACGTGCGGTCCTTCTGAAGCAGCGTCTTCATCTTCTCGACGTCGCGTGGCTCTGCCTCGGCGTCGCGGAGCTGGGAGTCGTAGAGGTCCACACGAACGTCCGGGGTTTCGAGATCGACCCAGTCGGCCTCGGCTCCGGCCGGCCGCTTTTCGGCGTGGGTGCCCAATGCCTGCGCCGGGCTGAGTTTGCCCAGGATGAAGTCAGTGACCAGTTGCGTCGCGTCGCGGCGCTGTAGACCTTTGAGTCCTTTGAAGTTGCTGCTTCCGGAAGAGCCCCAGGGGGTGGGGGACAACGCGACCACCTTCATCCCAGCCATCTTCGCGAGGACCACGATGTTCTTGAGGTGATGGTTGGTGCTCTTCGGCATGCCGATGCTGTTGAGCCCGGAGTGGATGATTAGCCACTGCTCGTCGTCGCGACTACGCACGTTGAGGTAGCGGTTCTCTAGTACCTGCCGTTTGAAGTGCCGCTTGAGTGGCAGCGCCCCGAGCCCCGTCTTGGAGATGTTCTTGAGCTCGACGTTGCTGCAAACGCCGACCAAGCGTTTGGCGTAGTTGCCACGCTGATAGGCCCCGACAGATCCGGCCAGCAGCGTGACCTTGATCGGTTTGTCCGCGTGTCGAAAGTTCCAGGTCCCCGGTTCATCGTCGGCTGCAACGGCAGAGGACGCAGCGAGCGCAGCGGTGATGAGGAACGTCGGGATCACGGGCACATGGTGGGGAGTGTCGCGGCTGTCGTCAATCTTCCGACAAGTCGTGGGGGCATTGGACCCAGCGCTGGACCGAGCGCAAGGAGAAGGTTGCTCGGATGTGCGCGCACCAACGTCTGATCGGTCGAACTGCGGGAACTCAGGCGCAGTGGTTGCACTAGCCGGTTCGGTGCGCGATGTAACCGGCCATGATCGCGTCGTAGATCCAGCCGCCGAGCCGCTCGCGCCCCGCATGGTTGAGATGCTTGAGGTCTTTTGCGGCGAGCGGTGGGTCCATGTTCTTCCACTTGCGAAGACTGCCGCCGCCACCCATCGCCGTGTACGTGTCGAAGAAAGCGCAGCCCGCTTGTTTTGCGACGTCACGTTGCGCGGCGACGATGACCTCGACGTGTTTGGGTCGAATCTGGAACTTCAACGAGCGGCCCCGATCGGTTATTCCGACGATGAGGCACGACGCGATAGGCTTGCCCGCCATCACGTGGTTGACCCCCTTGAGGTACTCGGCGGCATATCTCGCCTGATCCAACTTGCCGTTGGCAACGCGGCGCAGGTCATTGCCGCCGTACATGAAGGCGACGAGTTCCGGGTCGCGGTGGGCCACCTGGCCGGCGATGTGTTTCGTGTCCCAGCCGTGCATACGTTTGGTGAACGCACCAAGCATGCTGAATTGGTCCCACACGATGCCCGGCCCTCGGGTCTCCAGCACCATGCCGTACGCGCGGACGCGGCCGTTGCCTTGAACACGCATCGTGATCGCATGCGGGCCCTGCTCGACGTCAATGGCGTGCCATCGATCTTCGAGCGTGTCGGCTGCCGTATCGATCACGGTCGCCTCGCCGTCGTCGATCTGAACTGAGAACTTCGCGCCCCCGGGTTCGGCTGCGTACCAGACCTCGAAGTGGGCCGCTTCGTCACCAAGTTCGTGCTTGCGCGTGGTGATGGTGGTCTCGGCGCCGCGTTTGCCGAAAAAGGTCACGCCGCCAAGGCCGTAGTGTCCAGTCTTGTCGCAGAGATACCCGATGTAGCAGTGGTCCCAGCGTTTCGCCTGCAGTTTGACCCACCGGTGCAGGTAGTTGGTCATGTAGCGCCGCAGCAAAACCAACCCCGCGCCGCCATCGCCGAAGCGGGTTTGGAACTTGGCGCGCAGGACTGAGGTCAGGTCGTCCATGCCGATCATCGAGGCGCCGAGGTGCACGACTTGCACGACCTCGGTCTCGCCAGCGTCCAGGCGCGCCAACGCGTCGTAGAAATGGCTCAGCGCATCAGGGTTTTCGAGGGGGGTGCTCGGCTTTGATGGGGTCGCCTGGCGGCGGACTCCAGGTTGGCTCAGGAACGGGTTTCTCCGCCTTAGCAGTCGCAGCGTTTGCGTCGCTTGGGCTCGGCGTTGGCACCTGGGAGGGCGGCGGCTTGCTGGTTTCCGGCGAGGGGCTTGCCGTGGCGGCGCTGTCGCACGCGCTGCAGATCCACAAGACGACGAGTGCGGCGGTTCGAACGAGTTTGGAGGGCATCTCAGTCCTTTGCCTCTTGCACCTTGCGCCAGTCGTAGCGCTGCATCAGAGCGTCAGCGAACCCGATGCCAAGCCGCACGTACCCCGCGCGAGTCAGGTGCAGGTAGTCCTCGCGTGCCAAGCCGGATTCGACCCATGCCGGCTTAGCCCCTTCGCCCCCAACAAAGCTCAGCGCGTCCCAGTAGGCGCAGCCGTACTCGGGAGCAAGGCGCCGTTCGATGGCGCGGATCTCATTGAGGCGTGGGCGGGGCAGGACCTGGCCGTTCTCGACAATCGGGTAGTCACCCGGACCAAAGACCACGCAGCCGGCTTTGGGTAGGGTCTTGCGGAAACGGTCAAGCACGGTGCGGTACCCGGCTTCCCATTCGGACAGCGGGTCTTCTTCGTTGACGGACGAGTTGGTCCCGAACGCCAAAACGTACAAGACTGGGTCTCGTCGGCGAATGCTCTCCGCCCACAGCGCTTCGTCCCAAAGGAGCTGGTTGGCGATCTTGGCGCCGTCGAAACCAAGCGTATCCACAACGATCCCGGGGGTGTTTGTTTCTGCGATCACCCCGAACAGCCGCACGATGCCGTCTCCAGTGGCTTGCAACCGTAGCGCGGGTTGGCCGGAGTCGAGCTCGATGCGGTGGGTCCCGAGGCGAGGGCGCTTCACTCCGGAAGGCAGTCCAGTGGCGATGCTCGCGACCTCGGTGCCGTCGAGAAACACGCGGTAGCTGCCGCCTCCCGGCTGCTCAAGATGGAGCAGTTCGTAGTACGCGAGTGAGCGGTCCGACGGGGCACGGCGGCCCTTCTTGATCTCGGTCCACGCGCGCTTGCTGTCGGTGTCGTGGCAGACACCCATGGGGCCGTAGAGGCCGGGATCGTCCTCGCCACTGCGGCGGTACGAATTGTGTTTCGTCCAGTGCTTGGAGCTTTTGACGGAAAACTCGTGGTGGCGGTACCAGCGATTGTGCGGCGCGGCCGAAACGATGCCCGGGCCCGCGTCGCCAAAGCGCGCTTGCAGGTAGCGCCGCAGGTACGCCGTCCACAGGTCTGCCGCGGTTCCGGACGCGCCGTACATTGCCAGTCGCACCGGCTCGGTGCGTGTACCCGCTTCGAGTTCGTCGAGCGCTTTGTGCAGCGGCGCGAGCGGGTCGCCCTGGGGCGGCATCACTAGTGGCGTGAAGAAGCCCGGCATCGGATCGCCCGTGAGGGTGGCTCCGGGTAGCGGACCGTCGGGCAGCGGAAGCAGCTCAGGCTGAGGTTCGTCGGACTTTCCCAATACCTCTCGCTGCGCGCGGAGCTTGGCGGCCTTGATGGCGTCGTCCAGGACGGCGTGGTCTGGTAGCGGTGCTTGCGGCGCTTGTGCGGGCGCAGGCTGGCCTTCGGCGGGCTGCGAAGCATCGGCGACGCTCGTTTGTGTGGGCGCCGATGCCGGTGGGGGAGCGGTGTCGCCGGAACGGCACCCGACGGCGAACAACGCGGCGATGGGCCAATACCTGGAGATAGACGTCACTCGGAGGTGATTTTAGCAGCATTTTTCCACCGAGCGATTTTCTCGCCGATCGGCATTGCGGAGAATTTCGCGTGACCCCGCCCTTGCCCCATAGTCGCGGTCGCGCCCCACCATGTTCGACGCATCGGCTACCGAGCGATCCCAACCCCTCGATCGAGAGATCGACCTCGCTTCTGAGCGCCCGGCGACCACGATGCTGCCTGCCGCTGGCGGCACAACGCTTTCCCGATGGTTGCTGGTCGCATCGCTTGTCGGGTTAGGAGGCATTGCAGGAGTGTATTGGCGGATGACGCCAGTGCCGGTTGCCGACGCCCAGGCCGACGAGACGCAGACCGTTGAGGCGCGGACTGATGCGGTGCAGGTAGATGCGCCTCGATCTTCCGAGACGCAGCCGCACCTAGAGATGCCCGAGCAACGCCAAACGACGGTTGCTCGAGAACCGTCGTTGACGTCAGCCGGTGTGTCCGAGCCTGATGTCTCGACCGAGACCTCGCCTGACATTGCGACACTTGTCGCTTCCGCCCCGGCGTCTGATCCGGCACGGTCTCGAGGCAAACGATCGAGACGTGATAGGCGAAACTCGGTGCACGCGAGCCGCGCTTCAGTGGCCTACGGCCTGCCGCGGTTCGTCGACACTGTGGTTGAGACGGACAACGCGCCCGTCGAAGTCCCCGACGGTAATGTCGCCGAACCGCAGGAAGAAGCGGCCGCAACGGCACCGCCGCCCATCCTGTACCCGACCGCGGCGGCCGTCGAGCCGCCAGGGATTATCGCACCGCCGAGTCCTGAGCCGCTGGGCGACTAACGCGGGAGCCACACGGTCCGCGCTGCCCCGATCTCTCACGGCTGTTTGGGCGCTGCGCCAGCGCTGGTGATCCGGCGGACCTCGTCCACATCGGAAAACGGCAGGGTCTCGCCACCGATCTCCTGCCCGGTTTCGTGGCCCTTGCCTGCCACGACCACGACGTCGCCCTCGCGAGCAGCAGCGACTGCAGCTTGGATTGCTTCGCGTCGATCGGGGATGGACCGAATCTCGGCGTGGGCCGCTCCCTCGGCCCCGGCAACCACGGCGGCGGCGATGACGGCAGGGTCCTCGTCGCGTGGGTTGTCGGTGGTGACGAACATCAGATCTGCGCGGGCGGCCGTTTCTCGGCCCATGGGCCCTCGCTTCTCGACGGACCGATTACCGCCGGCCCCCATGACCACGATGAGCCGGCGTTTGGCCAGGCGCTTGGCCGTCGCACACGTGCGCGCCAATGCGTCCGGAGTGTGGGCAAAGTCGACGACCACTGTGGGCTCGCGGCTGATGACCTCGAAGCGTCCAGGAACCGCCGGGCAGCGTAGTCCCTGGGCGATCGCGTGCGGGGAGAAGCCTGCGGCACTACACACCACCGCTGCCGCCAGGGCGTTCTCCGCGAAAACATCACCGACCATAGTCACGAGCAGCTCGGAGCCGAGTTGCTCGGCCAGAGGCGAGGGGGCCAAGGTGACGCGGGTGCCCGCGGGCGTGACCTCGACGTCGCGCGCAGCCAGATCTGTCTCACGCAGCGCGGGGCCCCGAGTTGGCGAGGCAAACCACATCCGGTGGATATCCGGCGGCATGGCCTGGTCGATGAACAGGGCATGCTGATCGGCTGCGTTGAGCACGGCGGTCTGCCCCGGTCCCAGGTGCACAAACAACTGCGCTTTGGAGGCGAGGTAATGCTCCCAGGTCTGGTGTTCGTCGAGGTGGTCTGGCGACAGGTTGGTGAACACCGCGTGGTCGAAGCGCCAGCGCTTGGCGTAGTTTCGGGCCAGCGCGTGCGAGGTGACCTCGAGAGCGGCGTGCCGGACCCCGCGGCCGTGCGCGTGTTCAAGCACGTCGTAGAAACCCTTCGCGCTCGGCTTGCGTTCGATCTTCTCCCAGCCCGGATCGCCCGATGCGTCGTCGAGGTGGTAGCCCAACGTGCCGATGCGGACGACGCCGTGCTGCGCCGCCCGCATCGTGGCGGCCACCATTGCGGTGGTGGATGTTTTTCCGTTTGTTCCGGTGACGCCGATCGTCAGGAAATCGGTCGCCCACCGGTACGGGGGAGGGGTCGGACGCGGAGTGTCCACAGTGGGCAGCTTAGCCCGGTCGCGACCACGCCGCGCCCCCCGGTCTATTCGGTGGCGACGCAGCCAGCGCTACAGGAGTCGGTGGCCGTTGTGACGCACGTATCGTCCCAAACGCCGGACGAACGAGACCTGCAATCGATTCCCCTGTTTCAGCCAAAACGCCGACATGGATGTAAACGGGTGGGCGCTACTCAGGCTCGTAGCGGGTCCATGACAATCGGTTGGAGCGCTGAATGAGCTCGTTGTACTTTTTCGACACGTTGACCGGATGCCCCTCGATCGTCTGGGGGAAAGTCCCGAGTTTCTTCAGCTCCTTTCTTGTCCACGGCTGGTCGTCGCGTTTGCGCCGCATGAGCGCCTTGGCTTCCTTCTTCAGGTCAGTCGCAGCGCTCGTGAAGCCGCTGTACATCGAGACCGACCCCGCTTCCTTCTTGTGCGCGGCGGCGTAGGTCTCGGTCTCGGTGAGCGCGGCGTCGAACGCCGTCAACGCCTTGGACAGCTCGTCGAGATCAAGCTCTTCGAACGCCTCGTGGTCGGCCGCGACCATGAGGGTTTTCGCGTGCGCCATGATGTTCTTGGACAAGAAGCGAAGCTTGCGACCGTCCTCTTTTTCGATTCGGACCAACTCGCGCGCAAGAAGCCCTTCGTTTTCTGCCTTGACCAGGCCACGTAGCTTGGTGTCCGCATCGCTGAACGTCTTGAAGGCCTCGACGAGCTTAGGGTGCAGCTCCAAGCCCTTGGCGAACTTGTCGTCCTTGTAGTCGTCTTCGTCGTAGTACTTGTTCGCGTCTTTTGCGAGCGGCAAAACTGCCTTGAGCGCGGACACGTAGTCCTTCCCTGCCGTTTCGAGTTCAGGGAGGCTCGGCTCGAGTCCCGCAGACTTCTCGACGCCCTCGATGCACGGGTCCGTGTTGTTGATCTCGTACAGACCATAGATGTGGCGCTCTTTTCCCGTGAGCCCTTTTTCAGCGTCAGCCCACTGGTAGTAGCGGTTGGCCGACCGGTTCACGCTGTCGGACGCGGAGTTGATGCAAGCGATGTACCCGGCGAGTTTGTCACCGAGTTTGTCGTCCGCCGTCAGCACGGGTCCGGCCTGTTCGGCAGCGGCAGCGCCAGCCGCCTCGGCGCCTTTCTGGACCGCCTCGGTCCCTTGTTCGACCGCGTCGGCGAGCTTGTCGCAGCCGCCAAGGACCAACGTTGCGGCGAGGACGCCGAGCATGCTGCGGGCGACGAAGGAGTAATCTTGGATCATGTCGATGTCTCCGGGGCGCGTGGCACCGATGTGCGACCGTTGGGTCGTGGCAGGTCGCCTCGCGCGAGTTCGCGGCACCTTAGGGCAGCGCGTCCGTCGACGTCCACTGGGACCGCGAGTCCCGGCCGTCGCGGGTGGAAGGGCCAAAACCGAATCTCGCGCGTTTGGGAACAAAAGGCCCTGTGGGGCCATCAATGCAACGCCCCGTGTCCTCAGCGATTCCCCAGCCGATCGACCTTCGTTTACCTAGGACCTTCCTCTGTCTCGCTATTGGGCTATTGGGGGCCGCGTTAGGGAGTATTGCGGGAGCAATACTGCAGACCTACGCCGCTGATCCGGTCCAAGGGCCCCATTTGGTTTGGGCCGCTGGGGTGTCCACCGCGCTGACCTCGATTCTGGTCACGAACTGGATGATTCGGCGTGGGGTTAGCGCGCGGCGCGGCGTGGTGGGCGTGGTGGTCCTTGGTTATTCGCTCGCCGCGGTGCCTGCATCGGGGCTGACGCTACTGGTATTTTGCGCGCTGAAGGGAGAGCTGAGTCCGTTGTTCCTGATTGTCGGGGGCTTGTTTGGGCTCGCGCTGGCCCCGCTCGGGACCGTGCTGGGTGTCGCCTGTCTCCCGGTCTTGCGCGCGTATGAACGTCTGCGTCGCAACCCTTCGCACGTTGGGCGCTTCACATTGTGTGTCGGCGTCGGCGCCTGGCTGATCGGCACGGGATCGCTCGCCCTGCTGCTCGCAAGTGAGCCCGTCGCGCAAGGGTTGGCCTGGGTTGGGGTCGGGCTCGGCGCGGTCGTGGTCGCGGTGGCCGGGACCATGCAAGTTCGCCGTGTCCGGTGGTTTGCGCGAGTCGCCGCACGGCGGGTCACCGGCTGGACCGTCTGCGAATTTCGCGATGTCCACGTCCCGATCGGACTGGCACGCTGGAGCGCAGTTCCCGATTCCCGTGGGGATAAGCCGGGCGTGTTGTGCCGCGTACTGGGCGATGCAGCGCTGGAGCCTTGCCTCCGAATTCCCGCCGCCATGCTGCGATAGTGTCCCGACCGTTCGGCACGGGCGCCGCGGTGCTCTGCCCCGCGACGCCTCTGCCATCCACCAGCGGTCTTAGCTGCGACGGCGGCGTCGAATGGCGCCCACGCCGAACAACGCAAACAGGCCCCACGGCGCATCCGATGGATCGCTGCTGCAACTGCAGCCGTCATCCGTCGGCGCCGCGCCGCCCGTCTCTGTGTCGCCGTCCGTCCCGTCGCCGGAGTCGTTGCCGGTCCCAGCGGTCATGCCCGCCGTGACGGTGGCTCCCACGGATGCGTTGCCGTCGTCGCCGTCAGTGTCGTCTGCGGCCGTTTCACCCGCAGTGTCGTCGCCGCCGGTGTCGTCGCCGCCAGTGTCGTCGCCGGTGTCATCACC
>JAESSZ010000775.1 GCA_016763875.1 Nannocystaceae bacterium | reverse complement strand
TTTGCGCGCGGGCGCGGCTCGGTGCGCGGGCCCTAGATGCGCCTCGCCCCGATCGGAAGCGAGTTGCACCTGTCGGTGTCTCTCACGCCGAGCTCGCCGCGTCTCGGCGTCGACCGAGGCGTAGCACGCGGGGCAGCAAACCCCGTCTTCAAACCGCTCGGAGCGAGTCTCCTGGGGACTGACAGGGTGACGACAGCCAAAACACATGACGTGCTGACCCGGTCGCAGCGCGTGGTCCACCGTGACCCGTTGGTCGAAGACAAAACACTCGCCCTGCCACTTGGACGCCGCCTCCGGCACCTTCTCCAGATACTTCAGGATGCCATCACGCAGGTGGAAGACCCGCTCAAACCCGCGGGCCAAGAGCAACGACGAAGCCTTCTCGCAACGAATCCCGCCCGTGCAGAACATCGCGATCTTGCGGTGCCGCGTGGGCTCGAGCGTCTCGTCCGCCCAGTCGGGAAACTGCCGAAAACTGCCGAGCCCAGGGTTGACCGCCCCCTCGAAGGTTCCCGCTCGAATCTCATAGTCGTTGCGGGTATCGACGACCAGCACGTCCGGATCGTCGAGCAATGCGTTCCAGTCGTCGGGCTCGACGTAGGTCCCGACACGTGCCCGAGGATCGACGCCTGGGACGCCGATCGAGACGATCTCCTGCTTCAGCCGAACCTTGATCCGAACGAACGGTGGATCGTCGGCGTAACTCTCCTTGTGGTCCAGATCCTCCAGGCCCGGCACCGCGCGCAGGTAGGCGAGCACCGCGTCAACGCCCGTGCGCGAGCCACAGATCGTCCCGTTGATCCCCTCGGCCGCCAGCAGCAACGTGCCGCGGACCTCGTTGCGTAGGCATGCGGCGAGCACCGCGTCCTGCATGCGCTCGAAATGAGGCAGTGGCGCGAACTTGTACAGAGCGGCGACGACAAACTTCGGCACGGGAACCCGACAATACTACGGCGCCAGCCACACGTCGGCGGAGCGGACCATGGTCGCGGGACCACCGTCGTCCGGCCGAACCCACAGGGCACCAGAGTCATCGATGCGATCGGCAACCGCCGCCACTGCCATCGCCGGATTTTCGCGATGCCCAACCCGAACCGCGCGGCCCAAGGTCACACATGCGTCCAGATATCGAGCCTTGAGCGGGCCGAATCCCTCCGCGGAGAAGGTCTCCAGCACCGGCTCCAATCCCGCGAGCAACGCCACGAGAACCGCCGCGCGACCCGGGTGATCGTCCATCACCAGCGCGAGGCTCGTGGCGTGCCGCGCCAGGTCGGCGGGGAATCCCTCGCTGTGCACGTTGACCCCAAACCCGATCGCGATTTCAGGCGCACTGCCGTTCCACCG
Source organism: Nannocystaceae bacterium (assembly GCA_016763875.1). Classification (GTDB taxonomy): domain Bacteria; phylum Myxococcota_A; class Polyangia; order Nannocystales; family Nannocystaceae; genus JAESSZ01. The sequence continues at coordinate 7,050 of JAESSZ010000775.1, read as the reverse complement.
CGCTTCGCACAGAATGCCGGCGAGCTTGAACCCGTCGACCAAGATGTCGTTGGGCCACTTGAGCTCTGGTTTGGGCACGTCCAGGGCGAGCAAACCGTCGCGCAGGCCCAGCCCAACCGCGAGCGAGAGCGGACCAAGGTCGAGCGCGCCAGCGGACGGCCGAACGACCACAGACGCGTACAGGCTCTGGTCTTTGGGCGAGTACCACGTGCGCCCCAGCCGACCACGACCATCGGACTGCTCGTCGGCGGTCACCAACGCGCCATGCGGAGCGCCTGCAGCCGCCCACGCCGCCGCTCTGGCATTGGTCGACGCGATGACAGGATAGTGCTCGTGCGGTCGCCCGAGCACCTGCGTGGTGAGCCCGTCCACAACTTGCAGGGACGACTCGCTCACCCGGACGCCTCCGTGTCGAACAGCAGAGAGATGTCCGCTGCGGGCGCGCTATGGGTCAACGCACCGACGCTGATGACGTCCACACCCAGCGCCGCCAAGATTGGCGCCCGCGCCACGGTCATGTTGCCACTGACCTCGATAATCGCCCGACCGGCGATCTGCGCGACCGCCCGCTCGACCATCGCATCGTCCATGTTGTCCAGCATCACGATGTCTGCCTTGGCGGTCAGCGCCTGTTCGAGTTCGTCCAGGTCGGTGACCTCGCACTCGATGCGCAGCGCGTGTGGAGCCTGAGCGCGCGCAGCCGTCACCGCCGCCGCGACCCCGCCGGCCGCGCGAATGTGGTTTTCCTTGATCAGCACGCCGCCGCCGAGATCATCACGGTGGTTTCGACCGCCGCCACACCGCACCGCGTAGCGCTGCAACGCTCGCAATCCAGGGGTCGTCTTGCGTGTATCCACGATCCGGCACTTGCCGTCGACCGCGTCCACGAACGCGCGTGTCAACGTGGCCGTGCCGGTCATTCGTTGCACGAGGTTCAACGCGGTGCGTTCGGCGGCCAAAATCGCCCGCGCGTTACCTTCGATGCGCGCCAGTCGGGTCCCCTTGGGCACGCAGGTGCCTTCGGCCACGGCCGCAACAAAACGAATGTCCTTGGACAGGCGTACAAACACCCGCTGGGCCACCGAGAGTCCACAGACCGCGAGCGGCGCCTTGGCAAGCATCCATGCGCTCGCGACGGCATCGGCCGGGGTGGTGGCCTCGCTGGTCGGATCTCCACCGCCCAGGTCCTCGGCCAGCGCGCGTTCGATGACCTCGTCCACGAGAGTCAACTGGACCGAATCATTCATGAGGCGGCCTCCGTGCGCGGCGCGGTCCAGGTTTCGACCGACCAGCCCAGCGCTGCCGCGCGGCGTCGGAGGCGAGGGTCGGGATTGACGACGCGCGGTTGCCCAACACGCGCCAACATGGGGAGGTCCGACACACTATCGCTATAGAAGTAGCTCGCTTCTAGGTCAATACCGTGGACCTCGGCAAACCGCTCGGCGAGTTCGACCTTGCCCGGCCCGTAACACGCGGGCGGGACAAACTTGCCCGTGAACCGTCCGTCGCGTTCTTCGACTTCGGTGCAAAGCACGTGGTCGATCTCCAGGGCTCGCGCCACGGGCCACGAAAGAAAACGCGTCGCGGAGGTCAGCAGCGCGATGAGATGCCCCTCGCGACGATGATGCTCGATCTGCCGCCGTGCTTCGGTGCAAATCGCCCACTCGACCTCGCGATGGAACCACGCCTGGACGTCACGCTCGATGGGCTCGACGTCCTGGCCTTCGTATTGCGCGATGACTCGGCCCGCCATCGCGTCGAAGTCCAACCATCCGAAACGATACTGCCCCGACCACCACACCGCGCGCAGCAGCTCGACCAGACTCATCCGTCCGGACTTCCACTGGTAACCGACCCACTTCGTCCCAGAGTTGATCTCCAACACGGTGTGGTCGATATCGAAGAACGCCGCGACGGTCCCGGTGCTCACCGTCCGGCAATGTAGCAGGCCTGCCGCGGGCCGATTCTCTCACGCCGTACCGGTGAGGCGTCGTCTCGCCCAGCCCCCCGTGTCGCGGCACCTAGTGGGGGAACGTGCTCGCGATGAGTACCGCCATCAGAAGATTGGCCGCGGCATGGAACAACGCGGGCGCCCACAGACTGCCCGATCCACGCCACAGCCACGAAAACAGCAACGAGGGAAAGAACGTCGCGAGCCGTGCGAGCTGGGCCATGCCAACGAGGTGACCGACAGCGAAAACCAGGCTCGCCACGACCGCCGCGCGTCCAAATGCGACCCCGGCCAAGCGCCGTTTGGCTGGCCAACGCTCCTCCAGCGCGCTCATGAGGTAGCCGCGGTGAAAGACCTCCTCCGGCAAAGCGATCGCAAACACCTCGAGCAGCACCGCAAGCAGCCCCCCGAGCCCACCGTACTGCAGCCACGCGGTGGGGACCACGAGTTGCTCCGGGAAGAAGTTGCCGTCGTAGTCACGGCACAGCCGCGCAAGAAACGACTCGAGACCACCCGCCCAAGGCGTCAGCGATTCGAGCCATAAGACGGGCGCGAGCACGGCGGTATGCCCGGCACAGATCTCGGAGTAGAACCACCAAAAGCCCAAGACGAACGGGGGGAACACGACGACGACTGCGATCGCCGCCCACTTGGCACCGCGCCAGGAAAACGGAGGCACAACCCCGCGTGGCCCGACCTGGTACCGCGCCTGACGCTCCGGATCGTTGCGCAGCACCAGCGACGGCAGGAAGTAGAACGCGCCGACGAGCGCGAAATAGCGAAGGTCACCGGAGATCGGAAGCAGCCCCAGTACGCCGTAGCCGAGATAGAGCGCGCCTGCGACCAAGAGCGCTTGGTTGGCGATCTTGCGCGCCTCGAGGCTCGGCGTATCGGTCACGGGCGACCTGCTTTACCGCATGTCTGCGGAAGTTGGGAGCTTGACAACCGCATCCGGGACGCCAGGCGAGCGAGGCGCCCGCGCAGGCTCTCTACGGTTTCATTGAGGGCGTCGAGGTGATCGAGCACCGACGTGTCACCCGCAAGCGTCATGACATCGGCCCGACGAATGTCGCGCGACTCGAGCGTCTGCAGCGTCCGTACGAGATACGTCTCGATCCGACCGAGAGCCAACGCCGTCTCACGCAGATCGTCGTCGACGAAGAGCATCATGGTCTCCACATCGCGGACCCGATCGAAGGCAGCGTTGCCCGCGTAGTCGCGGCTCGCCCGGTCCAGCAGTCGATCGCTGGCCCGTCCACGGCCACCACTGCTGCGCCGTTCTGGCCCACCAGGGGCCGTCGGGGGCTGCGCGCAGATGTCGTAGACAGCAATGTCACCCTGAGGAACGTCATCGCGGTCACGGCTGGCGCCCGGATCCACGATCGCGGCGACAGTGGAATCAGAGGGCGAAAGTGACCCAGACGAGGCGTTCATCACTATCGCGATGACATGGCACGCCCTACTTCCACAAATTTTTAGCGAACTTGCCTTGCACCGCGCCGGAATGTAGGGATGCTTACAGCATAGATTGAGCACCTTGTGGGGGGGCTGCTCGATCCTGTTCACTTAATGGCGACGAGCATGGCGGGTATCCCCGACGACAAAGTCCAGGAGGTTCGCGATCGCGTCGACATCGTCGACCTGATCGGCCGCTACATCGACCTGCGCCGCCAAGGCCGCAACTACAAGGGTCTGTGCCCGTTTCATAACGAGCGGAGCCCAAGTTTCAACGTCAACCCCGCACGCAAGGGCTACAAATGCTTCGGCTGTGGCCTCGGCGGCGACGCGATCCGTTTCCTGATGGAGCTCGAGGGCAAGAGCTTCCCCGAAGCCGTCGGCAAGTTGGCCGACATGTACGGGGTAGACCTTCCCAAAGGGACCTCGCGGCAGGGGGCCGATCGCACGGCAAAGGACGACGCGTACGCGATGATGCGCGTCGCGACCGACCTGTACCGCGAGGTGCTGCAAGCAGACACCGAGGAGTCGGCAGCCGGGCGCAAGTATCTGGAGGTCCGTGGCATCGACGAGACAACCGCCGCGACCTTTGAGTTGGGCTACGCCCCCGCGCCGAGCGAGGCCGGCTGGGATCGGCTGACGCGCGCACTGCAGGACGCCAACCTCGACTTGGACTTGGCCGACAAACTCGGCCTGGTCGCGAAGAGCGACCGTGGCGGTACCTACTACGATCGTTTTCGCGGCCGCCTGATGTTCCCCGTCGTGCAGCCTGGTGGCGAGGTGATCGCGTTCTCAGGCCGGGTCGTGCCGCCGCACGACGAGCCCACCGACGACCGGCCCATTCCGAAATACACCAACAGTCCTGAGACGCTGCTCTACAGCAAGGGTCGCGTCCTGTTTGGCTTGGCCCCCGCGCGGCGCGCGATGCACGCTGCAGAGCGCGCAATCCTGGTCGAAGGCAACGTCGATGTGGTCAAGCTGCACCAGTGGGAGCTGGCGGAGACCGTGGCGCCCCTTGGTACCTCGTTGACCGAAGATCAGGTCAAACTCCTGGGTCGCTTCACCAAGAAGGTGGTGCTGTGTTTCGACGGTGACGCAGCCGGCAAGAAGGCCGCCTGGAAGGCGCTGCCGCTGCTCATGGCGCAGGATTTCGACGTGCGCATGGTGCTGCTGCCCGACGGACAAGACCCCGACAGCCTCGGACGCGATCGACTCATCGCGCTGCTCGACAACCCAAAGTCCGCCCTCGAAGAAATGATGACGCGCATCGCCGCCAAAGCGGGCAATGGGCTGGACGCGCGCGCGCAGGGGCTCGACAAGATCATTCCGATGATCGCGTCGGCCCCCCGTAGCGGCGCCCGCGAGATGTACGCCAACGTGGCCGCAGAGTTGTTCTACCTACCGCTCCAACAGATCGCAACGCGGATTCGAACCTACATTGGGCGACCTCGCTCCGACTCGCGACAACGAACGCAGCCGCGCCGAGGTCATGGCGGGCGTGAGTCGGGGGGTTCTCGTGGCGGGGGTTCTCGTGGCGGAGATCCTCGTGACCGATTCGAACCTCGAAACGGGCCACCCGAAGATCTGCGCGGCGGTCCGCCCGACGATCGATTCGCACCATCGCAAAATCCTGCCGACTTCCATTCGGTATCTGGCTCACCTGTGCCAGTATCTCGCGCCATGGTCTCCGTCTCGCCGCTCCCGGATGGCCAGGCCCAGTTGACCACGCTGCTGGTTGACTTGCCCCACCTGGCATCGGTCGCGCGACGCAGCGGTGCCTTGGCGAGCATCAGCGATCCACGGCTTGAGACGATCGTCACCGCGGTCGTCGAAGGCGCAGAAACCGGAAACGCGCCCACAATGCCGGATCTACTGGCATTGGTGGACGAGGCCGAACAGCGTCAGATCCACGACGAAGTGCTCAGCGGCAGATTCCGGGCCGAGGGCGAGCCCGACGATCCCAAAGCCCTGCTCGAAGAGTTGGTGTTTCGTTGCCGCGAACAGGTGATCGATGCAGACATCCGGCATCTCGACCAAGAGTTTGCAAAAGCCACGCAAGAGGGCGACATCGATCGTGCACGTGCATTGCAAATGGAGAAAATCGCGATGCGGCGCCAGCAACATCACCTGAGACTGGGCAATGCGCCCGAAGCCTCGCCGCCTGCCAACCCGGTGACTCCCGCCGAACCGGTGACTCCCGCCGAGCCACTACTGCCCGAACACGAACAATCCGCCGCCGCGGATCCAGCCGACGCTTAGGACGCTTGAATGAACGAGGCTGCCATGACCCAACCCACACCTCCTCGCAACGTCGACACCGACAAGCTCAAGAAGCAGCTCATCGAGTTCGGCAAGAAAAAGGGGCAGATCACCTACGACGAGTTGTCACGGCTACTGCCGCCCGACCTTGTCGATCCGTCCAAGATCGGGGACTGGGAAAAAATGCTCGTCGCCGAGGGGGTCGAGGTTGTGACCCCCGCGAAGGGCAAGGGTAAGGGCAAAGGCAGGAAGACAGCGGGTAGCCGGCGGACGATGCCCAAGCGCTACTCAAAGGGCGAGGCGGACGATGACGCTGCGCGCACCAACGATCCCGTTCGCATGTATCTGCGAAAGATGGGCAGCGTCTCGCTGCTGACCCGCGAGGGCGAGGTGGAGATCGCCAAGCGCATCGAAGACGGCGAAAGCAAGTTGATCGACATCGCGCTGCGCAGCCCCGTGGCGGTGCCCTACGTGCTGGAGATGCAGGAGCGCGTCAAGCAGACGCAGATCCGGATCAAGGACGTCATTGCGATTCAGACGCCCAACGACAATCCGGGGGCGGCCAATCAACCCGAGAGCACGGCACCGATAAACCAAGAGGCGGCGCACGAAAACCTTGCCAAACAGATCGAGCGAATCCGTCGAAACGTGAGGGAGATCGAACGACTGCGGGAGCAGCTGGGTCCTATCGACGGCGCGCCACCAAGCGAGGAGCAACGCGACAAACTCGACGGTCTCATCACGCACCACCACGATGCGTGCACCGAAGCTATCGTCGACATGAACCTCTCTCGGCGGCCGGTAGACGGCATCGTCGAAGAGCTCAACCAACTCGTGGGTCGGGTCGACCGGGCACACCGCGACCTTGCGGAATGTGAGCGGCGAGCGGGTATGGGCCTCGCTGAAATGCGGACGCTGTTCAAGGACGTTCGCCTCTCCGAAGAAGAGGAGTTCAAGCTGTGTCGACGGCTGGGGCTGCATCCGTCGGAGTTGCACGAGATCGAGGCGCGAATGCGGCTCGCGAACAAGCGCATCCGTCAGGTCGAACAAGAGACCCAGATGAGCGCCGCCGCGCTGCTCGAACTTCACCGTGAGCTGATGCGCGCGCGCCGTCAGGCTGAGAAAGCCAAGGCCGAACTGGTCGAGGCCAACCTTCGCCTCGTGGTGTCGATCGCCAAGAAGTACACCAACCGCGGTCTGCAGTTCTTGGACCTCATCCAAGAGGGGAACATCGGCCTGATGAAGGCGGTGGACAAGTTTGAATACCGTCGCGGATATAAATTTTCGACCTACGCGACATGGTGGATTCGTCAGGCGATCACCCGCTCGATTGCCGATCAGGCGCGCACCATCCGTATTCCGGTGCACATGATCGAGACCATCAA